>CAJOMG010000016.1 GCA_905235595.1 uncultured Desulfovibrio sp.
GCCCGGAGGCGATACCACGAACCGGACTAGAAATCCGATCCTCTTCCGACCTTGTAGAAGTTGTCTACGTCGAAAGACACCTTTCAAATAGCATCTCCCTCTGCGTATGACAAGAGCAGGAAAGTGCCTTTCAAAAAAATTTTGCTGACACACTATGCGTATGTGATGGATAAGCAGAAGCGGCAGGCAGTGGAGAGTCTTCCTGAGATATCGTTAGCGTTGCCTAAGGCTTGTGTGCCCCAAATGGGCCCAAGAATTACGAAAGGGGTTCAAGAAAATCTTGTAACCCCTTGATTTTACTGGAGCCCTTGATCAGGATTGAACTGATGACCTCATCCTTACCAAGGATGCACTCTACCGACTGAGCTACAAGGGCGTTTCACGGAGGGAATATATATCTCAACTTCCTGCATTCCGTCAAGCAATCCAGTATACTTATTTTACCTACCGGATTCAAGGCATAGTATTCTGTGTCAGCAAGCTATGCAAAGCCCGAAATAGTGCCCGCTGTGCATGCGGTGCCTTATGTTCATGAACTTCCGCGCGTGCTGCCTGAATGAGAGAGAGCAGGTCTTCCTGAGAAGGAACAGCACTTCCCTTCTTGGCATCCTTCATAGCCATTAAAGGGACATACGGCATCCGGAGCAGAATGTCATGAAGTTCCCCTGCAGATGCTTCGAGCAGGCGACGACGCCACTGCTCGGCAGTATGTAAGGCAGATGCAGCTGCAGCCTTTTTTGCATTGCGGGCTTCCAGCGCTGTGCGGATGGGAGCCGGATCTATGCCACGCATAAGCCGGCCGATATATTGTAATTGCCTGCGCCGACCCTCATGATCCCTGATACGGGCATAGAGGTCCAAAGCTTCTACCAAATCAGCAGGCACGCCAATCTCACGCACCTCCTGTGGAGCAAGCTGTGTCAAAGCCTCCCCCAACTTCTGCAAGGCGAGACTTTCGCGTTTTTTTGCAGAACGACTGGGCATATCCGCTGTTGGGGAGTACGTCTTATCAGCCTGCCACTGGAAGTGTTTTTTGCGCGGCATAGAAATTCCTGTGTCGTGAACCTAGAGGTAAATGCCCAGTACTACGCCAAGCAACACCACGGGAGAGATAATGCCGTTTAGTGTAAAAAAGGCGGTGTTGACATAACGCAGATCCTGTGGACGCATAAGCCTGTGCTCTATACCGAGCAACAGGGAGATACCCAGCCAAAGCGCATACCAAGGCCAGGAAAGCCCTGCAGCGAACCCCGTAAGCAAAAGAAAGATGGATGTCATAATATGAGAGAATCCAGCAATAAGTAATGCACTCTGAGGACCATAGCAGGCTGGCACAGAATAGAGTCCAAAAGCCACATCAAAATCCAAATCCTGAAAAGCATAATAAATATCGAATGCTGCCACCCAGAAGGTGACAGCGAAAAACAGCAACACAGCGGGCAAACCTGGCACAGAAGGCGTTACGGAAAGCCATCCAGCCAAGGGGGCAAGCCCTAGCGTCGCCCCAAGCCAAAAATGACAGAATGCCGTATACCGCTTGAGCAGGCTGTATGCGGCGGCAAAAAGCAAAGCGGGAATGGCGAGGCACAAGCACAATGTGTTCAGCAAGGCACAGGCCAAGACAAAAACTACGGCCATGGCCCAGCAAAAGGCCTTTGTCTGCCCCGTACTGATGGCGCCTGTAACTAAAGGGCGATTGCTAGTACGCGGATTATCTCTATCGAAAGGCAAATCCACAAGGCGGTTGAACGCCATGGCAAATGAACGCACTGCAACCATGGCAATGGTCAGGAAAACCAGACTGTATGCCGACGGCATTTTTCCAGATGCAAGGAATGCACCGGCCCAAGCATAGGGCAAGGCAAAGATGGAATGCTCAATTTTTACCATACGACAGATATCGGCAAACTGCCCAAAAGGGGTGGACAATCTTGAGGAAGACAATGGCGCATTATGCTGCACATTCCTGGGACGGCAGAAGTTACTCAATGTAAAAAAATGCATGGCGACTCCTTTCCTTGCAGAACACAGCGTACAAGTAGAGCGTACGCAATATGAAGAATCTTAACGGTAAATCTGTATTGTAGCTGCAAGCGCAATAGGTTACAAGGCTATGGAGTGTCCACCAAGGAGTTTTCATGAACACGCACAGTCAGGATTATACGGACAATCTTCACCTGCTTGGCACAGGTCGCCTTCCGTTGCCCCAAAACGGCCCCAGTGTTACCCTGCTCGAGGCTTTTCCAAACCGTTTCCAAAAGCGCCCATACATCATCAGCATCAGTTTTCCTGAATTTACCTCATTATGTCCGGTAACGGGACAACCGGATTTCGGCTGCATCAGCGTTGAGTATGTACCCGATCATCTGTGCGTGGAATCTAAAAGCTTCAAACTTTACATGTTTGCCTTTCGCAACCACCAGTCCTTCATGGAAACCATTACCAACACCGTGTTGGACGATCTTTGTACCCTGCTTACGCCGTGCTGGTGCCGCGTCAAGGGCCTTTTTGCTCCACGCGGTGGTACGCGCATCCACGTATTTGCTGAAACCTTCAAACCCATGCCCTCGGAACAAAACAACCAGGTACGTGAGGCGGTGGCGGCATGGAAGGTCGAAGCGAATCCCCACCAGCCATAGGGTCAGAAAGGCATAACACCTTGCCATACACTGAAAAGCACATACATACTACGAAACATAAAGATGCATTGAACACCGGGCTAGCACATACGGCGGTGCTGCTGGGCTTTTTTGCACTGGTCTCGCGACTGTTGGGGCTTGTACGCGATCTGTGCATGGCCTGGCTCCTGGGCGGTGGCGCTGTGGCTGATGCGCTGGTGGGGGCCATGCGTCTGCCGCATGTGCTGCGTCGTCTGCTTGGTGAAGGTTCCCTTTCCATGACCCTTACTGCCAGTCTTGTACACCTGGCAAGACAAACCCAGGGAAACAATGAGCCCGACATGCGCGCTTTGGCATACGCACTGAACATCCGTCTCGGCGCAATACTCTGCGGGCTCACAATATTGGGCATGCTGGCCGCACCCTGGCTGGCGACACTTCTGGCCCCTGGCTTTGACGCGGCACAAAATACCATGACTGTCACACTGCTGCGCATATGCCTGCCCTATATACCTGCAGCATTCATGGCTGCGTTGAGCATGGCATTTTTACACAGCATAAATGTATTTTGGCTGCCTGCATTTTCCCCCGTGCTGTTTAACTGCGTCATCCTCAGCTTCGCAGGCCTGGGGGCGCTCAATATCCTTTCACCTGCATGGGCTCTTGCCACAGGCATGACCTTTGGTGGCATAGCGCAGTGGTTGATGCAATGGCTGGCAGTGCGCCACCTGCTTCCAGGCACCGCAAAGCGATATCCCGAGACGGATGCCACGAAAAAACATATCTTCACGGTTCGTTACGCATGGAACTGCCTGCGCCCCATCCCGGCAGGGATGCTGGGAGCTGCTGCGCCGCAGATTGCCATGCTGCTGGCCATGACCATGGCTTCAAATCTTGGTCAAGGGCACATGGCCGCCCTGTACTATGCCGAACGCTTCCTGGAATTGCCCCTGGGATTCATAGGGGTTTGCCTCGGCATGGCAAGCCTGCCTGCCTTGAGCCGCCTGGCAGCACAGGGAGCTATGGAGCAGTTTATGGAACAACTTGCCACGGCACTGCGCCTTACCCTGCTATGTATTCTGCCTGCCATCGCCGGGCTGTGGGTTGTAGGGCCGCGTCTTGTGGAAGGAATGTTCTGCCATGGTGCATTTGACGATATGGCTACCCACGCCACTGGAGCGGCACTTTTAGCATACTTGCCTGGCCTGCCGGCATTGGCAGTCAACAGGCCACTGCTTGCCGCATGCAACGCGCTTAGCATGACACGCAAGACCGCAGCAAGCACCATTGCGAGCGCGCTAATGACGCTGGCAACGGGCCTTGTACTTCTGAAATGCCTTCCCGAAAAACTTACTATCATGGCACCGGCACTGGCCGTGAATACAGGCATGTGGGTACAGACAGGCATTTTACTATTCACTGTACACAAGGCACTGCATGCACAAGGCATCCCGCCTAATACCCACTGGCTGCCAGGCATTACGCAGGTATTGCGGCAGGCAGTGGCTGCCGTTGCTGCAGGAGTGTCCGCATGGCTGCTGCTCATATTAGTCCAGAATCTCTGGACAGGTATTGGTCTTGCCATTGTTGGCGGCATTACAGCATGGGCTCTCGTGCTTCTGGCCCTCCATGATGCAGATTTCTCTACCCTTCTTGTCTCTGTACGCCCACAACGGAAATACATCCGCCATGACTGACACACGCTTCCATGACAAGACTGATGGCCCCGCTTGACGGGTCAGGAACAGCATTTTACAAGAAAAAGACTGCATGGTGTGCAGCAATACTGCATATACGCATTCTCGACATTATGGCCTATTGGCCGATACTACTGATCAACTGGAAACGATATGATCGCGGATACCCCTCACAAATATATCTCCCTCACCTCTCCCGCCGTCCGCCGTGGCGTGGCACTGGCTGTTTGGCTGGCCATGTTACTCCTTTTTTTGCTGTTGGGCATCTGGAACATACACGAGGACAGACAGGAAGCCGAAAACAATCTGAGTAGCGAGGCCGGTCATATGGCCGCACAGCTGGCAAATTTGCTTTCGTTGCCGGCGTGGGAACTGGATGAACTGACAGCGCGAACCATAGTGCTGGCCGCCATGGAAGACCAGTCCATTTACGCCATTAAAGTGCAGGGGCCTCATGGCATGCTGGAAGGTCAAAGGCGTAATTACCAGTGGGAGCCCGTACCTTGGGATGATGAAATTATGGAACACAGTGTGCAGGGCATGAATCCCCTCAAACTGGAGGGCCACCCCGTCGGTACGGTGGAAGTATATCTCTCACCGCGGTTGATCAATGAAGATCTTGCGCAGAAAGCCCATCGCGAAGTCATACGATTCAGCCTCTGCGCACTTGGCTGCACCATGGTTCTGCTGACACTGTTATGGACCTGGGGAGATCTGGCCCTGTTGTGGCATTTGTTGCAAAAGCACCTGCTGAAAACAGAAATGGTGGCCAATACAGATGCAGACAATGAAGACATAGACGCCACTGTACCTGCCGCAAACGCACCTGTTGTTTCCACCCCTCGCGAACCTGCCTTCCCTGCCACGCACCTGCGAGAAGATGTGGCAGCGGGGGCTATCATCAGTGCCGACCTGGGGAGGGCTTTTCTACTGCGGCGTCCCGATGCATGGCGTATCACAGCCGGCCTGTTCGGACAAACTTTTGCCCATGCTCCATATCTGCTCGCCCGCCTGTACGAAACAGATGACGCCGTCAGTTTATGCCGTCTCGGCTATATACTGGAACGAGCAGCCCCCTGCGTTGGGGCAGAACGGCTCTGCGCCGCTGCTCATGCCATGCAGGCTGCCCTGAACGATGCAGAATGCACTACTGTCGCTCTGACCGTTGAAGAATGCGCCATAACACTCCAGGAAGTGCTAGACGCACTGACCCCCACTGGCAAAGGAAAGTAAAGGGCTACACATCGCCGTTAACGATAACCAAGAGTACAATCATCTTTGCCAACCATATCTGGCATATCTTGCCAGCCGGAGGACTAATGGGTTTTTTCAGCGCCATCAAAAAAATATTCAGCGGCGGGGAATCGCAAAACGTCGAGAATACATCTGTGCGCTCAACGACGCATGAAGATTCAGGTTCCTCCCTTGCAGCCGTACCGGAATCACCTGTACAGGATGCCACAACATCTTCTCAAGGGAGTGCCACACCGGCTGTAGCCATGCCTGAGCCTGATACGGCTTCAACAGCGACAGATGCCATCTTGACAGTACGCCTACGTGAAGCTGAACCACGGCTTTCAGTCTGGCTTGCCATTATTCTGGACGGCGTGGAAGAAGCAGGCGACCTGTTGTGGCAGCGCCTGTTGTTTTTACTGCATTCACTGGACGCACCTGAAAAAGAAGCCCAGGCCTTTGTAAATGAATTCCGAGAATGGCTTACACGAATGGAATACCATCAGATTGATGAATTCCGTTCCGAATTGCAGTACCGTCTTGCCCTAGCATTGGATCTGGAAGATGAAGAGGATGAACGAAGTCGCCTGTTTATCAAAATAAGCAATGGTCTCTCCCGCACACGAGAGCAACTCTCCAGAGGTTTAGATGCCCTTTTTGCCGGACACGGAGAACTGGACGACACCTTCTGGGACGAGCTGGAGGAAATCTTCATCATGGCTGACCTAGGCTATGAACCAGCTCTGAAATTAGTAGAACGCCTCAAGGAACGTGCACGCGAAAAAAAGTTAACAAAAACGGCAGAAGTGCGCGACCTGCTCATGGCTGAAATTGAGACAATTTTTCGCGTTCCGCGCCGTATTATAAGGGTAAACCCACCGGAAGTGGTGTTGATGATCGGGGTCAACGGGGTTGGAAAAACGACCACTATCGCAAAGCTGGCTCACCGCGATCGCATGCAAGGCAAAAAAGTCATGATCGCTGCGGCTGATACCTTCCGAGCTGCGGCCATTGAACAGCTGCAAGTCTGGGCCGAGCGCGTTGGCGCTCTCTTTCATTGCAAGGCTGCGGGTTCTGATCCGGCCTCTGTGGCTTACGAAGCCATGGATCGTGCTCTCAAAGAAGGGGTAGATATACTCTATGTGGATACTGCAGGTCGCTTGCAGACCAAGACCAACCTCATGGAAGAGCTAGGGAAAATCCGCCATGTGCTTGGAAAAAAGCATGCGGGGGCACCACATCGCAGCATATTGGTTATTGACGCTACCACTGGACAGAATGCCCTGTCACAGACAAAACTTTTCAAGGAAGCAGCTGGAGTTGACGAACTCATCCTCACTAAACTTGACGGCACCGCCAAGGGTGGGGTGGCCATTGCCGTTGCCATGCAACACCATTTGCCCATTACCTATGTGGGCCTGGGCGAAAAGATGGAGGATTTGCGCCCCTTCAACGGCAAAGACTATGCTCGGGCTCTTTTGGGCCGGAATGAGGAAGGCCTGGCAACAGAATGACCCTTTAGCAACGTCAGAGATACAAAAGGCTGGGGCCAGCGGATATACATACCGGCCCCAACTCTGCTGCTTTTGCTATATTATGCTGCTGTAAAATGCAGCATTCCTTCCGCCACATCTATGGTCACACACTGTCCGTCACGTATCTTACCAGCCACCAGCTCGCGCGCCAGCGGCGTTTCTACAGATTGCTGCACATAACGCTTAAGGGGGCGCGCACCGTACACAGGATCATATCCAGCCTGCGCAATAAAATCGCGAGCAACATCGGTAAGCTCCAGCCTGATCTTGCGTTCACCCAGCCGTATGCGCAGACGTGCCATCTGCAAATCTACAATGCTGGCAATCTGGTCGCGTTTAAGCGGCAAAAAGAGTACGGTTTCGTCTACACGGTTGAGGAATTCAGGTCGAAAGTGAGCCCGCAACTCGTTCATGACTTTGTCCCGCGCCCCCTCCTGCATTGTTCCGTCTGTGCTGATGCCGTCCAGCAGATGCACAGAGCCAATATTGGATGTCATAATGACAATGCAGTTTCTAAAGTCAACCGTGCGGCCCTGGCTGTCGGTAAGCCGACCATCGTCCAACAGTTGCAGCAATGTGTTGAACACATCGGGATGGGCTTTTTCGATTTCATCGAAAAGAATAACCGCATAGGGTTTACGACGCACCGCTTCCGTAAGCTGGCCCCCCTCATCGTAGCCCACATAGCCTGGAGGCGCGCCAATGAGCCGCGATACGGAGTGTTTCTCCATATATTCACTCATGTCGAGGCGAACCATATTGTCTTCCGTATCAAACAGGGCTTCGGCCAGTGCCTTGGATAGTTCTGTCTTACCCACGCCCGTAGGACCAAGAAAGATGAAAGACCCTGTGGGCCGTGCCGGATCAGAAAGGCCTGCACGAGCGCGCAGCACTGCGTCGGCCACGGCCTGCACAGCCTCATCTTGCCCGACCACACGTTTATGCAGTTCACTTGGCAAGCGCAACAACTTTTCCCGCTCGGATTCGAGAAGACGTGTCACAGGAATGCCCGTCCACTTGGCAACAATTTCGGCAATATCATCCGGCCGCACTTCCTGTTTGAGCAGACGCGGGCCATCACCACTGCCCGAGGTTGCAGCAAGCTTCTTTTGCAAGTCAAGCAGGGTGGAATACTTCAGCTCGGCCGCCCTATTCAAGTCATAGGCACGCTCTGCCTGTTCAATGGCCAGCTTTACCTTTTCGATTTCCTGTTTGATTTCGCGCACCTTATCGATAGAGCTCTTTTCACTCTCCCACTGGGCGCGCATGGAGGCCTGCTGTTCACGTAACCCTGCCAACTCGTTTTCCAATTTTTGCAGACGGTCTGCCGAGGCTTCATCTGTCTCGCGGCGTAAGGCCTCCCGTTCGATTTCAAGTTGCATGACCTTACGATTCACTGCATCAAGTTCTGCAGGCAGGGAATCAATCTCCGTGCGAATGAGTGCTGCCGCCTCATCTATAAGGTCGATGGCCTTGTCTGGGAGCTGCCTGTCAGTAATATAGCGGTGCGACAGCATAACGGCATTGACAATGGCCGAATCACTGATACGCACGCCATGATGCACCTCAAAACGCTCCTTGAGACCACGCAAGATCGAGATGGCATCCTCCACAGTTGGTTCTTCCACCATAACGGGCTGAAAACGTCGCTCCAGGGCTGGATCCTTCTCAATATACTTGCGGTACTCATCTACCGTAGTTGCGCCAATACAGTGCAATTCACCACGCGCCAACATGGGTTTAAGCAAATTACCCGCATCCATGGCGCCCTCGGTCTTACCGGCCCCCACGATAGTGTGCAACTCGTCAATAAAGAGAATAATCTGCCCCTCGCTCTTTTCCACCTCATTGAGCACGGCCTTAAGGCGCTCCTCAAACTCACCGCGATACTTGGCCCCGGCAATAAGGGCACCCATATCCAGCGCAAAAAGCTTGTGTCCCTTGAGGCCCTCGGGCACATCCCCCTTGACAATACGGAAGGCAAGGCCCTCAACAATAGCCGTTTTGCCCACTCCCGCTTCTCCAATGAGCACCGGGTTATTCTTCGTACGGCGTGAAAGAATACGGATTACGCGGCGTATTTCTGCATCGCGCCCGATGACAGGATCCATCTTGCCATGACGGGCCGCCTCCACGAGGTCTCGAGCATACTTGGAAAGTGCCTCAAACGTATCTTCGGGATTAGGGCTGGTGACGCGAGTACCACCACGCAGGGCTTCCATGGCCTGTGTATAACGGGCCCTGGTAATGTTGTACTCCTTGAGCACACCACCCAACCCTGATGCAGGTTCAACATCAGTGAGTGCCGCAAAAATATGATCAACGCTGACGTACTCGTCCTTCATGCGCTTGGCTTCGTTCTGGGCTTCACCCAGAACAGCGGCCAACCGCTGTGTAATCATAATCTTGGTGGGATCCATGCCCGTGCCGGAAACAGATGGGCGCTTACGCAGTATCCCTTCAACAGCCACGGAAAAGGCCTTTACCTGTACCCCCATTTGCTCAAGAATACGTGGCACAATACCATTTTCCTGCTGTACAAGAGCCAGTGCCAGATGTTCGGCATCCGTCTCCTGATGGCCCATGCCCGCAGCGATGCTCTGCGCTTCGCCCACAGACTCCCTGGCCTTGTCGGTAAATTTGCTGATATCCATAACTACCTGCCTCCTCATAACAAATCCGCCGGAGGATGCACGGCCTAACAGCCTCAGTCTTCCTCAAACCGTCGCAGACGTGCAACCATACGCTCCAACGTGTCAATACGCTCCAAAAGATCCACAATGATAGTGCCACCCAGCACGGGCAGATCAAAATCGCAGCAGATACGTGAGAGCTTGCGTACGCGGTAAATATCCGTATCACGGAAGAGGCACTGATCGGCCCCGCCGGCATACGTCTCCAGCCAGCCCAAACCCAAGAGCTCTTCCAGATGTTCCGGCGCAATGCCGGTGGCGCGTATAAATTCCTCGCGTACCATGACCGGACTGGGCATAGGCAGTGAGGTTTTTCTCTGTAATATGCTCATTACTCAATCCTCCGGAAACAGTTTCATGCTCTAGCCTTGAAATTAGAGAGCTCGGCTAGCTTGCTCCAGAGTTCACGTTCAGCATCAGTCAATTCCGAAGGCACACGCACCATCACGCGCGCAAGCAAATCACCGCGCTTGCCGGTGGCCCCCAGTCCTTTGCCACGCAATCGAAACTTGCGGCCCGAACTAGAGCCGGCGGGAATCTGCATTTCCACAGCTCCCTCCAGAGTAGGTACTTCCACTTTTGCCCCCAGCACGGCCTCCCACGGAGCGAGCGAAACATCACAGAGCAGATCATCACTGTCTACCTTGAAAATACTGTGAGGCAGATAGCGCACACGTAAAAACAAATCGCCGGGCGCTCCCCCTGGCACACTGTGCCCCTGCCCGCTCAAACGCAGCTTCGCCCCTTCGCGAATGCCAGAGGGCACATTGACCTCCAGCGTCTTGGGGCCTTGCGGCGTTTGCAAGGTCACGGGACGCCGACCACCGCGCTGTACATCCTCCAAGCTAAGGGCGAGTTCCGCCTCCACATCACTGCCGCGGCGTGTACGCTGCGAGAATCCTCCAAAGGGGTCCGGCCCGAAATTGGCTCCACTGCGGCTACCTTGTACACCGCCAAATCCTCCAAAATGCCCTCCCCCGCCAAACAGAGTTTCAAAAAAGTCCGAAAAACCGGAACCATCAAAATTTTTTCCATTAAAGGTAAAATGCACATTCTCAAATCCCGGTTCCCCCTGAAACTGCTGGCCATGTTGCCAGTTGGGGCCGAGTTGGTCATACAATTTACGCTTTTCCGGGTCCTTAAGGACCTCATAGGCTTCATTGATGTCCTTGAACTTCTCCTCAGCCACCTTGTCACCGGGGTTGAGGTCGGGGTGGTATTTTCGGGCCAGCTTCTTATATGCCTTGGAAATATCAGTGGCGGCAGCCTTACGGTCCACACCCAGAAGTTTGTAATAATCCTTGTATGCTACAGCCATATGCACACTCTCCGTACATGCTGTCTCTAACGCCAGCGTCTCCCATGGGGGGAACACCGTGACGCAAGAAATTTATGTAAAAAATAAGACGTGAGCATCCACCGTCAATAGGCAATTCTTACATCATGGCAACTTATGCACATCTTTTCCACAGGGATAAGGGCAGAGATGTATCCCCCACATGCAATTTTTACTCTCAGAAACGGAGGCGTTTTTATGCGATTACCCACAAGATCACTATACAATCTTGCAAAAAAATCTTTTTCAGGCAGTATAGTTGTGAGAAAAAGAATCACATGAAGATATCTGGTTTACACCGTTTCAAGCGTAAGATTGAAAAAAGTGTGATATGGTACTCCTTTCACCCGGTATCCCCCTGCCATGAATGGGCAACCTGTTGACAAGGCGCTTCGCGAAGAAGATACTATTGTTACGGCTAGCATCTTTCTTCCTTCCGTTACCTAAGGACATCCATGCGCAGACGTATCCCTCTCATACTTGCCTGCCTTGGCATTCTGAGTGTTTTTGCTGTGTTCACGCATTACATCAGTTCGTCCGTAATACAGAACGGTGTGAATAATATTGAAATACGGGACACTGCAAACGACATGCATCAGTTGCGTAGCTATCTCCGCATGGCTGAGCAGCGCATGCACCAGCATATGCTTGACTGGGCCTGCTGGGACGAAGCCTATGACTTCATGGACAACCACAACAGTGCCTTTATTCTCAACAACTTTGACCAGAGCATGATTGATGAACTGCATATTGTCGGTGCCGCATTCTATGACCTTTCCGGCAAGCTGATCACCTTTGTGGATAATATAGGCCAGTCGCGAGGTCCTTCCTGGGTCGACGAGGAACGGCATGTGTACCGTCAATTGGCAGAAATTGTGCTGCGCGATGATATGGACTCAATGGAGGGCTTTGTTACTGTGCATGGTGATTACATGGTAATAGCCGCACACAAAATATATGACGGCAATAAATTCAAGCCTCCCAGGGGACTCCTCATCATGTCCCGCCTTATTGACAACAGTTTTGTTGATGATGCCCAGGAAATGTCTGCCCTGCATTTTTCCATAGAACCTGTTGCCGCGTTTTCATCAGTACCTTCGCCAACAATACCCGGTGCATATTACAAACTTCTGCAGTCAGATGATGTTATTCATGCATACTCCGTGAAATTCGACGTGTTTGGACACCCTGCCTTTACTCTGCACATGCAACGTAATAGAGATCTTGCCGAAACTGGTCGACTACTCTCAAAAAAAAATTTCTGGCTCATTCTGGGGCTAGGATGTTTTATTCTTCTGACTGGGCTAGGGCTGCTGCTGTACACTGAACGACGATTCATACATCGGGAGATGGAATACCGTGAGGGCCATGACGGTCTGACCCATTTGCCCAACAAATTGCTCTTTCCCAAACGGCTGCGTGAAATACTGGAAACGGCTCAACGGGATAATTCCTGCGTTGGCGTGTTTTTTCTTGATCTGAAACGCTTCAAGGGCGTCAATGACAGCTACGGGCATTCCCAAGGCGACGCTGTGTTGTGCGAAGTCGCCAAGCGACTGCGTATCACATTTGCTACTGGTCTGATAGCCCGTTCGGGAGGCGATGACTTCTTGCTGGCTATATCTGCCGCAAATAGGCAGCAAATACTCCAGCTCGGGCAAGGAATGCTGACAGCCATGAACAAGCCCTTCACAGTATGTGGCAATGCTCTGTATTTGGGGGCAAGCATAGGACTAGCCTTTTTCCCCGATGACGGCATCGATTCCGATAGTCTGATGCACAAGGCAGAACTTGCCATGTATAGCGCAAAGGAGAGTGGCGGGAACACCATCACCCTCTACACCGAGAGCATGGGAGCAGCGGCTTCGCGCAAAATGGCCCTGGAAACAGCCCTCTACACTGCAGTGGACAATGACGCCCTGACCGTTTTCTACCAGCCCAAGATAAACATTGCCACGCAAGATGTGTCCGGCTGCGAAGCGCTCATTCGCTGGCAAACCTCTGACGGCATCTGGATACCACCCCCGACTTTCATACCTATGGCAGAGGAAATCGGTCTTGTCACGCGCATCGATATGTTTGTTCTGCGCACAGCCTGCCGACAAGTACTGGCTTGGCAGCGCGATGGCAGCGGTGCTGTACCTGTTGCGGTGAACATGTCGGCCAGAAGCATCCTCTCTGACGATTTTGCCGACCATGTAATTCATATATTGAAAGAGGAAAACACACCTCCTTCTCTTATTGATTTGGAAATCACCGAAACAAGCCTCATGACAGATATGGATACTGCCTCCAAGGCCATCACACGCCTGCACGACGCAGGCCTGCGCATCGCTCTGGACGACTTTGGCACAGGCTATTCCTCCATGCAGTATCTCTATAGAATGCCCATCGCCTGCATGAAGATAGACAAACGATTTATCGACGGCATCACCCTGACCGACGGCAATTCCCGCTCTCTTGTCAAGGGCATGCTCGCCCTGGCCTCCAACCTAGGCATGGATACGGTGGCCGAAGGTGTGGAACATTTGGACCAGCTCCCCTTCCTTGCCACCAACCACTGCAATGTCATTCAGGGCTATCTGTTCTCCAAGCCGCTCAACAGCGCAGACTGTGGAGATTTTTTGCGCAATCGCACAACACGCATCAATGCCGTGACGAGCACTGCTGTTCTGCAATAGGGCAACATGGCCGCGTTGAGCAGTAAAAGGTTTTTTTCGGAAGAAGCCCTTACGAGCCATCATCGGACATAGGTTAATCATGCTCATGGGCATCCTGTTTTATTCTTAAAACGCAATCCTGACCTCTTCTCATCGCGATATTTGACAGCCGCCACATGCACGATGTAGGCTACACCTCCCTCATGCCGTACACCCTGCGTACGGAAAACGTTATGGAGGCCCACTTGAACCCAACAAGTCGCAACCTGATGCTCTGGACGATTATCGTCCTGGCGATGGTCATGCTGTTCAATACATTCCAGCATCCGCAAGGTGTGTCACAGCGCATTGCCTACACAGACTTTCTCAACCAGGTAGAGAGCGGGCAACTGCTCTCCGTAACCATACAGGGCCACACCCTTATCGGCAAAACATCAGACGGTAAGTCTGTGGAAACCTATGCCCCGCAAGATCTGGCCTTAGTCAGCCGCCTTCTTGAAAAAAAGGTCGAGGTCAAGGCTGAACCTCCAGAAGACCAGCCCTGGTACATGACGATTTTGGTTTCCTGGTTTCCTATGCTACTGTTAGTGGGCGTATGGGTTTTTTTCATGCGGCAAATGCAGAATGGCGGCGGCAAAGCCATGAGCTTTGGTCGTTCGCGTGCACGCCTGCTCAATCAGGAAGAAGGAGCCCGCGTCACCTTTGCAGATGTTGCTGGTGTGGACGAAGCCAAGGATGAGCTCTCCGAAGTAGTGGAATTTCTGTCTAACCCCAAAAAATTTACTCGATTGGGCGGGCGCATTCCCAAGGGTGTGCTGCTTGTGGGACCTCCCGGCACAGGTAAAACACTGCTGGCCAGAGCTGTAGCCGGAGAAGCTGGTGTACCTTTTTTTTCCATCTCCGGTTCAGATTTTGTAGAAATGTTCGTTGGCGTAGGTGCCTCTCGCGTACGCGATCTCTTTGTCCAGGGTAAAAAAAATGCTCCCTGCCTCATCTTTATCGACGAAATTGACGCTGTTGGCCGTCAGCGCGGGGCGGGACTCGGCGGGGGACATGACGAACGTGAACAAACCTTGAATCAGCTGCTTGTTGAAATGGATGGCTTTGAAAGCAATGAAGGCGTTATCCTTATTGCAGCCACCAACCGACCGGATGTGCTTGATCCGGCGCTACTGCGTCCTGGCCGTTTTGATCGTCAGGTTGTAGTGCCTACCCCAGATCTGCGTGGCCGCCGCAGTATTCTGGAAGTGCATACCAAGCGTACTCCCTTGGCCGATGATGTAGATTTGGAAACCCTAGCCCGCGGCACACCAGGCTTCTCCGGCGCGGATCTGGAAAATCTGGTCAATGAAGCTGCCCTGCAGGCCGCCAAGCAGGATCAAGACAAGCTGGACATGCACGACTTTGAATACGCCAAAGACAAAGTGCTCATGGGCCGTGAACGTCGCAGTCTTATTCTTTCAGACGAAGAAAAACGTATCACTGCCTACCATGAGGGCGGCCATGCCCTAGCTGCACGGCTCCTGCCTGGTTCCGACCCAGTACACAAGGTCACAATTATCCCTCGGGGGCGTGCTCTTGGCGTAACCATGCAACTGCCTGAGGAAGACCGCCACGGGTACTCCCGAACCTATTTGCGCAATAATCTGGTGGTGCTCTTGGGCGGTCGTGTAGCCGAGGAACTCATTTTTGACGATATCACCACCGGCGCTTCCAACGATATTGAACGCGTCACCCGTATGGCACGCAAAATGGTCTGTGAATGGGGCATGAGCGAAGCCGTGGGCACACTCTCTATCGGTGAAACAGGTGAGGAAGTATTCATCGGCCGGGAATGGATACAAAACAAAAACTACAGCGAAGATACCGCCCGCCTTGTGGACGCGGAGGTAAAACGCATTGTAGAGGAAGCCCACAGTCGCTGCCGTACTCTGCTCAAAGACAATGAAGATATTTTGCACCGCATTGCCAAAGCATTACTGGACCGTGAAACCCTCAACAGCGACGAGCTTGACCTGATAATGGACAACAAGGAACTTCCGCCTCTTGAACATGCTGAAGCACCAGCAGCAAAAAACGACGGCGATGTTGCACAGGAGCAGGATGATACTGACAGTGGGGGAGATTTCACTTTAGAACCGGATCAGGAAGATGCGGATGATCAGGGTGAGGACATCAAACAGACAGACAGCACGCATGCATCGACCACGCGCATGTCGCGTGGAAAACATGAACAGTAATGCATATAAGGCTGCCACACAAGGGTTGTGGCATGTCCTTGGTGGACGGGTATTATCACCGCACGCGCCTTTCGGTGTTATGGGGATTGTCAACCTCACGCCCGATTCCTTTTACGACGGTGGCCGACACCAGGGCGTCGCAGGGCTAAACCACGCCCTTCAACTGTGGAAAGCAGGTGCAGATATTCTGGACTTGGGAGCAGAATCCACCCGCCCTGGAGCACAGCCCATCCCACCCGAGATGGAGCTGGAGCGCCTGCTGCCCGTATTGGCACGCCTCCAGCAACAGTTGCCAGCCGCCATCATTGCAGTAGATACCTACCACGCGGCAACAGCGGCAACTGCCCTTGGAATGGGGGCAGCCATTATCAACGACGTATCTGCCTGCACCCGTGACCCTGCCCTTCTGGATATACTCGTACAATTCAAGCCAGGCTATGTGCTCATGCACGGTCTTGCAGATACAGCGCAAGGCAATGCAGATACGAATGATATACGCCGTAACGTTCGAGAATTTTTTGAAAAAAAGCTGGCTTATCTTGTACGCTCCGGCCTGCCGGAAGATCGCATCGCACTTGATCCGGGCATCGGCTTTGGCAAGACAGCACAGCAAAACTTCATCCTGCTCGCCCATCCCGAAGACTGGCTAGATTTGGGGCGTCCATTGCTTATGGGGCTTTCTCGCAAATCACTCTTTGGTACGCTTCTGGGCCTTGCACCGAACGCACGTGCAACGGCCACCGTGGCCGCGACAGCACTCCTTTGGGCACGTGGCATTTTCTGGCACAGGGTACACGATGTGGATGCCGTGCGGCAGGCATTAACTGTAGCTGCCGCACTGCGCTAACAACACAAAACCACCGGGGAACATATCCGTGCTGGAAAATTTCATCTTCAACTGGCGCGACGCCGTAGACATCGCCGTGGTGACCATACTGTTCTACCAGGTCATTCAGATGCTACGAGGCTCGCGGGCCATGGCCATACTCACGGGTCTGGGACTGCTGACGCTGTTGTACAGCATCGCCATCGCCCTTGGCCTGTATACCCTCACATGGTTGTTACAGCACATCTTCAGCTCCCTGTTCATCCTTATCGTTGTCATCTTCCAGGCAGACATACGGCAGGCATTAGGTGAAATTGGCTCACGGCGGTTTTTCCGCAAAATAGCCACCGAGCAAAAAAGCCTGGAGGAAGTAGTCACAGCCTGCGTGGAGATGGCCCGTCTGCGTGTGGGGGCACTCATAGTCTTTGAACGCAGCATGCGTCTGGGGGACATGATCAAACGGGAAGGCGTACGCGTGGATGCCCGCATCTCCCGCCAGCTGCTCATGAACATCTTCTACCCTAAAGCACCTCTACACGATGGCGCGGTGATCATCAGCCACGACAAAATACTGGCTGCGGCATGTATTTTGCCTCTGGCCGAAGCCAAGGGGCAAAATTTCGGCACTCGTCACCGTGCAGCTCTGGGTGTGGCCCGTGAAAGTGATGCCGTTGTTATCGTCGTTTCCGAAGAGCGGGGCGAAATTTCCGTGGCCTTCAAGGGTGAGCTGATACGCGCCCTCGACGGCACACGCCTAAGGCAGGTACTCAATGAAAGCCTCTGACAGCAACCACCGCCCGCAGCACATGCTCTCCATGCTGCTGGCCCTGATCATTGCCATGGGTATGTGGTATTTTGTGAGCGTGCGTGACCGCTTGGAAGCGCAAGTCGAAGTCAATCTCGATTACATAGCCATCCCTTCCCACCTGATGGTCACAGACGGCCTGATCAACAAGATTGTCGTTCGCGTGCGAGGGCCAGCAACTCTTCTCCGCTCCATCACCAGAACCAATCTCATCCAAGCGGTGGATCTTTCCTCCATCAAAAAGGGCACTACTATTGTACCCCTGGGAGCGGAAAATCTGGGCGGACGCTTCCGCGCTTTTGAGCTTATTGACATATCGCCCCCCCGCATTGTGGTCAATGCCGATAATATCATGGAACGCAGCGTCCCTGTGCGGGCCGAGATTGAATCCCCTTTGCACAGCGGTGCCCTGACGGTGGAGAACGTCAGTGTGACTCCTGCCACTGTGCAGTTGCGCGGTCCTGAAAATATCATTTCTGGTATTTCCCATGTCCCGCTGACCATCATGCTCGACCCAAAGGCTGCTGGTACTACTATACAAAGCACCATTGCCCTAGATACCCCCAGCCTCGTCACGCCCTCGCCAGCCTTGGTCAAGGTGCAATACACCATCACAAGCGGACGCACTGTGCTCACCAGACGTTGCAAAGTGGGATTTGTGGGTGGTCCACACAGCCAATATACAGTCGATCCTCAAGAGATTGACGTACTGATTGAGGTGCCCGAAGCCCTGGCCAAAAACAGTCGCTATCTTAAGGAAATGGATGTTTCCGTGGCAGTGCCCGACATCCAGCCTGGTGAAAGCGCACAACTTCCTCTGCATTTCAGGCTTCCTGAAGGCATGACACTCTTGAACCCGCTGGCAGAAGAAGTTACAGTAACACACAAGAAACAATAGCGCCTGCGCCTGTGAGAATCGCGTGCGTTATGCACAGGGAACATCATTTCGGCTAAGGAGAACACATGTCAGAACGTCTTTTCGGCACAGACGGTCTGCGCGGCACGGTCAACAATGCCCCCATGACTGTGGATGTCGCCCTGCGTCTGGGGCTTGCAGCCGGTATACGCTTCCGTCGGGGTGATCACCGTCATAAGGTCGTCATTGGCAAGGATACACGCCTTTCTGGCTATATGTTCGAATCGGCCCTCACAGCCGGATTGTGCGCTGCAGGCATGTACGTCATTATGACAGGCCCATTGCCCACGCCGGCTATCTCTTTCTTGACGCGCAGTATGAGAGCTGATCTAGGCGTGGTCATTTCTGCATCACATAATCCTTTCCATGATAACGGCATCAAATTTTTTGATGCAGATGGCTACAAACTGCCAGATCAGACCGAAGACGAAATTGCTGCCATGGTTCAGGACCCCAATTTTATCTGGCCCTATCCGGATGCACGCCGCGTGGGTCGTGCAAAAAAGATTGAGGATGCCGGGGGACGATACATTGTCTACACCAAGAGCTGCTTTCCTGCGCAGCTCACTCTGTCAGGCTTACGCATCGTGGTAGACTGCGCCAATGGAGCCAGCTACAAGGTCGCCCCCCTGGCACTTGAAGAACTTGGTGCTGAAGTTTTTTGTATTGGTACAGATCCCAATGGTACAAATATCAACGAGCATTGTGGTTCTCTGTATCCAGAAGTAGTCGCCGCCAAGGTGCGTGAAGTGCGGGCCGATGTGGGGCTGGCTTTAGATGGCGATGCCGACCGTCTCATTATGGTGGATGAGCATGGCATCATTCTTGATGGCGATCAGCTCATGGCCATGTGCGCACAGGCCATGATGGCCAGGGGAGAACTGCCCGGCAATATACTGGTGGCCACGGCTATGAGCAATATGGCCCTAGAGCTTTTTATGAAAGAACACGGGGGTACTCTGCTGCGCACCAAGGTCGGCGATCGTTATGTAATGGAAGCCATGCGCCGTGAAGGCGCCATGCTGGGTGGAGAACAATCTGGACATTTAATATTCCACCGCTTTAGTACTACAGGTGACGCACTCCTGGCAGCACTACAAATTTTACGCATCATGCGTGAAAAAGAAAAACCCCTTTCAGAACTTGCCGGCCTGCTCACCCCCTTCCCTCAAACGCTCATCAATGTACGAGTTGAAAAACGACTGCCCTTTGCCGAGCGCCCTGCCATTGGCGAAGCTGTGGCCAAGATAGAGACTGAGCTGGCTGGACGGGGACGGGTACTCTTACGCTATTCCGGCACAGAAGCCCTTTGCCGTGTCATGGTTGAGGGTGAAAATCCCATTAAAGTTAAACGCTATGCCGAGGAACTGGCACAAGTGGTCGAACACGAGTTACGCTGACTATACTGAACCACGTCATTTTACTTGCACAGATGCGCTGTTCGCGCGAAAATACATTTATTCACCCCCACACTGGAGGCAAACATGAAGGATATCCGCAAGGTCGTTATTCCCGTGGCAGGCTGGGGCACCCGTTCTTTGCCAGCAACGAAAAATATTCCTAAGGAAATGCTTCCCATTTATAATAAACCTGTCATTCAGTACGTGGTAGAAGAAGCGCAGCGTGCCAATATTCAAGATGTTATTTTCGTCACCAACCGTGATAAGAGCGTTATTGAAGACCACTTTGACTACAACCTGCAGTTGGAATCTGTGTTGGAGCGTGCGGGAAAGCTGGACAAACTGGAAGAAGTGCGCCGTGTGGCCGAAATGGTTCATGTTATGTCCGTACGCCAAAAGAAACAGCTTGGCCTTGGTCACGCTGTCATGTGTGCGAGAGATCTAATACGAGATGATCCCTTTGCTATCATGGTGGGCGACGACCTTATGTTTGGCGGGGTACCCGGCATTGGTCAGCTTATAGAAGTGGCCATGTCTGAAAAATTGCCCGTGGTAGGTGTTATGGAAGTACCGTGGGAAAAGGTCAGCAAATACGGCATCATTGACGGAGAAGAAGTTGCTCCTGGCGTGTTCCGGGTCAAAGACATGGTGGAAAAGCCCGCCCGAGAAGATGCGCCCTCGCGACTCGCCATTGTGGGCCGCTATGTACTCACGCCAGACATATTCGACTACCTGAACAAGGTCAAACCTGGCAAGGGAGGCGAAATCCAGCTTACCGATGCCATGCAGTCACTTGCCCACGACAAGGGCATGATGGCCGTGCGCATGTCTGGTATGCGCTTTGACGCGGGCGACTGGGCAGAATTTCTTACTGCCAACATCTATTTTGCCTTGCAGGATGAAGACCTGCGTTACGAACTTCTAGGCATGCTCAAAAACTTTGTACAGTTCAATTAAATCGCAATGTTAGGACAAGAGTAACCAAGGCGGCCGCGCATGCGTGGCCGCCTTGTCATACCGGTCTTTGCCATCTGTCACTATCTCTTGCCTTCCCCTCCCGAATGGATAATTCTGGCCGGCATGTACGCATTCGTTGCCCTGCTCACTCCACCCTACGCCAACCTCACCTACAAACTGCCGACGGCTTTTCCTACTGAATTCTGGCGCCCCGGCCTGCGCGTGGCAGTGCCATTAGGCAAAAACGCTAACAGCGCCCTGCGGGCGGCAGTTCTCCTGCACACGAACACCACGGCACAGCTACCACAGGGGGTTGTGTGCAAGCCTCTGACCTGGCCGCTGGAACGAGTGCCGCTGATTACCGATGATCTTCTGGAATTGACAAAAGACCTGGCCCGACGGCAAGGATGCACACCAGGACATATTCTCGGACATATTTTGCCACAGGGGTTGCGCCAAGCCAGAGTGCGCCTGCACTACATTGAAAATGCCAAGGTGCATATACTGTCCCTGGCACACATTGCAAAAACCTCTCCTGATGAACGTAACCATCTGGCTCAAACTCTGTGTGAGGGCACAGCCCAGCTGCTCCCCGTCGGCACGGACGCGGCTGAGCAGGAATTTTGCATTTTATGCGTGGATCCTCCCTGGCCAGTACGCCCAGCAGCTAAACGACAAATTGCCGTGCTGGACTACCTGTTCCAACATGGCAGCGTCAGCCGTCGTCACTTGCTACGCGCTGTTGACCAAGCCGCACCGGCACTGCGGGCACTGTTGGTTGCAGGCCAGGTGACCCTTGCACGTGAAAGTGACATCAATCCTCAAGGGATGGACGCTGAAGAGGTAGATGCAACGGATGTCCAACTTCTTCCGCCTCCCCCACTGCCTTTTGCCCTCAACGATGATCAGACGTCAGCTCTGATTGACCTGAGGGCCGCCCTGCAAGCCGACAATGCAGCTGCGCGACTGCTGTTTGGCGTAACGGGCAGTGGTAAGACTGCTGTCTACCTGGAACTGGCCAAATTCTGCCTGTCTCTTGGCAAAAGCATCCTGCTTCTTGCTCCAGAGGTGGCATTGGCCCATAAGCTACGGCGGGATGCAGCCTGTGCCCTGCCTGGAGCGTCTCTGTTTTTCCACCACGGCTATCAGTCAGCAAACCGTCGCGAAGCCACATTTCGCGCACTAGCCGAACGTCACGAGCCCTGCGTTATTGTGGGCACGCGTTCAGCCCTTTTTTTGCCAGTGCCACATCTGGGCTGCATCGTGCTGGATGAAGAACACGATAGCTCTTTCAAACAGGATGAAAGTCTCGCCTACCAAGCCAAAGAAGTCGCCTGGTTCCGTACGACCCAGACAAAGGGTCTTCTTGTGCTGGGGTCGGCAACACCAGATCTGAAGACCTTCTATGCCGCAAAGTGTGGTCATCTTCCCCTGCTGCATCTTCCGCACCGAATAAAAGGGCGTGATCTGCCACCAGTGGAGCTAGTAGATATCAGCACTCTGCCCCCAGGCGGCAACAGTACGGCCGGTCTACTTGCCAAGCAGAGCGAGGATGCTCTGCGCCAAACTCTTGCTCGTGGCGAACAAGCTATAGTGCTTCTCAACCGCCGCGGCTATGCACCGCTCATATACTGCCTTGACTGCAACCATACTCAGCACTGCCCACAGTGCGAGATAGGACTGACCTATCACAAGGATATGGAGCACCTAATCTGCCACTACTGCGGCTACAGTCGTCCCTTTCCCTCACCCTGCCCGAAATGCGGCGGCACCAATTTCCTGCCCCTGGGCGAAGGCACGGAACGCCTAGCAGAACGCCTAAGCGTATTAGCCGGCAGCGCCGTGTTACGGCTGGATAGAGACAGCACCCGTCGCCCTGGCCAGATGGAGAAAATACTGTCTTCTTTCGCAAGGCAGGAAGCTCCCATCCTCGTGGGCACACAAATGCTCTCCAAGGGACATCACTTTCCCCAGGTCACCCTGGCCTTGGTAGTCGATGGCGACCTGGGCCTGAATTTGCCAGACTACCGAGCGGCAGAGCGTACTTTTCAACTGCTGGTGCAATCAGCCGGTCGTGCAGGACGGGGCGACAAACCTGGGCATGTGCTCATCCAAACCCGTGACGTACGCCATTACTGCTGGCAGTATGTGTGCAAAGCTGATTATGAAGGTTTTTACCAGGTTGAAATGGAACGCAGGCGCCTTCGTCGCTATCCGCCTTTTGTGCGTCTGGGGCTCATCCGCATTTCCTATGCCATGGAAGAAAAGAATGGAGTCACCGCTCTGGGGGAACTGGCCAGTGCACTGCGCAAACGCGCACAGGAACTGGACGTGCAGCTTCTGGGGCCTGCCCCAGCCCCTCTCGCCCTGCTCCGTGGTCGCAAGCGCTTTTCCTGCCTGATGAAAGGTCAAGATTGGCAAGCCCTGCGCTCACTGTATTTCTTTGCCCAGTCACACAAGTCTTCAAGAGTGCTACGACTTTTCCTTGACCTTGATCCTGTAAATATGTTGTAATATGGCATTTCGCCACAGGTATTTTCCATACACTACCCCGCAGTAACGGGGCGCTACCAGTCTGGAGGTCCAATGATCGCCCTGCGTGCCGTATTTCTGGCGTTTGTGCTTGTGTTATGCTGTACTCCCTACGCCCGGGGCGAGGGTTTTGCCCTCAATGAATGGAGTGCACGCGGCGTTTCCCTGGCTAACGGTCTTGTGGGCCGTGCCGACGATGTCTCTGCCCTCGCCTACAATGCCGCCGGTATCACCCAACTGCCTGGCACACATTTCATGGGTGGGCTAGCCTTTATTTCCCCCTCTGGCAGCGTGGAAAACTATACCGCAAGCGGCTCGCATACCACTACGGCAAAGCCAGCCACATGGCTGGCCCCGCACGCTTTTTTCAGCCACCAGCTCAATGATACCGTCTGGCTGGGGCTTGGAGTCTTTTCCCGCTTTGGCCTGGGCAATAGCTATAGCGGTGACTGGACGGGCAGATACAATATGTATGATGTAGGCGTACAGACTATCTCTTTTGTGCCCACCCTTGCCCTAAAAATTAATAACGTGCTCTCGGTTTCTGCCGGTGTGGATATCATGTATGGGAACATGTATCTGGGCACCAAGATTCCCACTGTCACCAGCAGCATGCAACGTTTTGACAACGACATGCAACTCGAAGGCAGCGGATGGGGCATCGGCGGTCATCTGGGGCTGCACATGCGCCTGAATGACCAATGGTCTGTGGGCTTGAGTTACAAAAGTCAGGTCACCCTGCATCTCAACGGCGATGTGGAGTTTTCCTGGCACGGCGACAATCTGGCCCGCCGCTCCGCGCATTTGCCCGAGGCCCGCGACTGCTCCGCAGAAGCAACCCTCCAGCTACCTGATTCCATCGCACTTGGTATCGCCTTTAAACCGCTGAATAATTTGAGTTTTGAGCTTGGCACCACCTGGACTCGCTGGTCCACGTATAATGCCCTGAATATCTATATGGAAGACTACGATTCCATCAACAACAAAGAATGGCGCGATGGCTGGAATTTCAATGCCAGCGTTGAATACAAACCCTTCGACTGGTGGAGCCTGCGCGCAGGTTTTTTCTATGAAACACCAGTTATTGATGAAGACCATGCCGACTTCATTGTTCCCACCAACGGGCGCAAAACCCTCAGTCTGGGCACGGGTTTCAGCTGGAACAACTGGACGCTGGATTTGGCCTACTCGCACATCTGGGTCAATTCTACTGACTACGGCACCACATCATCCTCTGGTATCCGAAGTGCAGGCATTATCAGTGGCCATTCCAAGGATGTTTCGGCCGATATCTGCATGTTCTCGCTGTCATATGCCTTTTAGCAACGACATACCCCTTGCAGACCTTGTTCCCCAATGGTGTGACAGTTTGCTGGCACAGCGGGGGCTTTCCCCCAACACGGTGGAGGCCTATGCACAGGATCTGCAAAACTTCTTTCTCTATCGCCAAGAGCTGACAAAATCCGGGGCCACCCCCCATACCCCCGACGACCAGGAGCTTTTTCTCTACCTTGCATGGTTACGGGCACGCGGCAATACGGGGAAAACGCTGGCACGACGCCTCTCGGCCCTACGTGCTTTCTTTGCCTTTGCTGTTGAAGAAGGCTTGCTCGTGCAAAACCCCACGCAGTTGCTGGAAAATCCCAAGCTGCCACTCCACCTACCAGAAGTGCTCACCAAGAATGAAATGGAAAACCTGCTGTTGCAACCGGATATGCACAAAAAATGTGGATGGCGCGACCGGTGCATACTTGAACTCCTCTACGCGGCTGGATTACGAGTTTCCGAATTATGCTCCCTGTGTGTGTCCGATCTTGATATGCAACGCGGTTTGGTACGGGTTTTCGGCAAAGGAGCCAAGGACCGGCTGGTTCCTTTGCATGAACTCATGCAAACCATGCTGACAGACTATTTGCACCAATGGCGGCCGCAGTTTGCCCCCACAGGAAACCAGCTTTTCGTTAACCGTTCAGGGCATATGCTAACACGACAATACATTTGGAAAATGGTCAAAAAATACGCTCTTGCAGCTGGTATTCGCCGCGCTATATCACCGCACACATTTCGGCATTCCTTTGCCACACACCTGCTGGAAGGCGGAGCAGATCTCCGTGCCGTGCAGATGTTGCTGGGGCATGCCGATATCAGTGCTACTGAAATCTACACTCATGTTCAAGCAGAGCGGCTACGAAACATACATCGCCAATTCCATCCCCGGAGTCGTATGGGATGACCACGCTAATTACCTGCCACGCCAATGCTGATTTTGACTCATTTGCCGCCATGCTGGCTGCGCGGCATCTGTATAATCCATGTGTACTGCTCTTTCCAGGTACGCAAGAACGCAATCTGCAGCAACTCTACGGGCAACTCGACACAATCGCCCTGGGATTTAAGGAAAGCGGCACCATAGACATGGCATCCATTGACCGTCTGGTTCTGGTAGACACACGCCAAAAAAGCCGTGTTCACCATGTCGCGCAACTGCTCGCAAAGCCAGACCTGGAAGTGATACTTTGGGATCATCATCCAGATTCACCAGACGATATCAATGCGCCAGAGGTTCATCTGGCACAAGTAGGAGCGGTAACCAGCCTTATAGTGCAGACATTGAGCGAACGAGGCGTCACTCTCACGGCAGACGAAGCAAGTCTTCTTGGCCTCGGCATTTATGGCGACACGGGGTCATTTACATATTCATCTACCACTCGTACCGATTTTATGTCCGCTGCCTGGCTGCTCAGCCAGGGTATGGACGTGAACCGCATTGATGCTTTGGCCTCCCATGAACTGACAAGCCTGCATATCCATGCGCTCAACAGCCTGTTGGAGTCCACTCAGACATACACTATCAACAATGTGCAGGTGGCCATCTCCGAAGCCTCCATGGAACACTATCTGGGGGATTTTGCCTATCTGGCCCAGCGACTCATGGAAATGGAAAAATTTCAGGTACTCTTTGCCATTGGCATCATGGATGACCGCATTCAGGTAGTTGCGCGCAGTCGCGATGAAGCCGTGAATGTAGGTGATATCTGTGCGGCCCTGGGGGGCGGCGGGCATACCTATGCGGCTTCGGCCTCCATACGCTCCATGATGGTCAGCGAAGTGCGCGATGTCATCATTCGCAACCTCTATTCTCAGGCTCTGCCAGACAAGTCAGCCCGTGAATACATGTCTGCTCCTGCTGTGGGTATAGCGTCCGAAGCCACCATACATCAGGCTGATGAACTCATGCTGCATTTTGGCCTGAAGTCCGTGCCCGTTTTTGCGCCGGGCTCACGCAGGCCTGTAGGCATACTGGATGCCCTAACTGCCATGCGTGCCGTTGCCCACGGCCTGGGCGACAGCCCCGTAGAGGAATATATGGTGCGACGTATCCAGTGCCTTTCGCCAAATGCCAGCCTGCAGGAACTCATGGAGGTCATCGTCGGCAGTCATCAACGCCTTGTGCCCATTCTGGACGGTGAAAACACTCTCGGTGTTGTCACCCGTACAGATCTCATCAACGTCTTTGCCGAAGATTCCGCGCATAAGCCAGACAGAGCCGCTACAGCCGGCAAGGAAAAAAACCTTTCCCGCTCCATTATCGACCATCTGCCAGCAGGAACGTATGAGATCTTGCAGCTGGCAGGCAGGCTTGGACGTGAACTGCACATGCCTGTCTACGCAGTAGGCGGCTTTGTGCGCGATATTCTCATGCACAGAGCTAATCAGGATATTGACCTGGTAGTCGAAGGCAACGGCATTGCCCTTGCCCATGCTCTTGCCAAGACACTTCATGGCCGTGTGCGCGTACACCCCAAATTTCTCACTTCCATGGTCATCTTTCACGATACTGAGGGCAAAGAGCAACGCATAGATGTGGCTACAGCTCGTCTGGAATACTATGAATCCCCAGGAGCTCTGCCAACAGTGGAACTATCGTCTATCAAAATGGATCTCTACAGACGCGATTTTACCATCAATGCTCTTGCGCTCAGGCTTGACAGCACACCTTTCGGGCAAATTGCAGATTTCTTCGGGGGCCGTCGAGATATCAAAGATAAAGTCATCCGTGTTCTGCACACCTTAAGCTTTGTAGAAGACCCTACACGCTGTCTTCGAGCAGTACGTTTTGAGCAGCGTTATGGCTTTCATATTGGACAGGGGTCAGAAAAGCTCATTAAAAACGCCTTGAAACTCAGGCTCATGGATCGATTGTCTCCCTCCCGCCTCTTTCATGAATTCTTGCATATCTGTGAAGAAGACGACCCAACGGCCTGCTTCGAACGCCTGAATCAGTTAGGCATTCTGCAGGCCATTGCCCCTACCCTTGCCTTGACGCCTACTCGCAAGCTGCTTTTGCAGCAAATTCAGAATATGCTGGCCTGGTACCGCCTTCTCTATTTTGAAGAACAACCCCAGGCATGGCTGATTTTCTTTCTTGGTCTAAATCAGAATCTCAATTACAAAGAAACGACAACCAATTTTCAACGCATGGGACTGCCAGAGAACAAACGTACGGATATCCTGAATCAGCGGGAACAGACACGCGCTCTGCGTACCAGATTGGACGCATGGCAGAATGCTGAAGATTCTGGCACATCCAAAATCAGTACGCTATGTGCGCTGCTTAAACCCCTGACGCTGGATTCGCTGCTCTACCTCATGGCCAACACGAGCAACGCAGCCCTGCAAAAAAGTCTTTCACGCTATATTACCCAATGGCGGAATGAAAAGCCTGACATTACCGGCGCAGACCTGCATGCGCTTGGTCTTACACCAGGCCCCGCCTACGGAAAAATCCTTCGTGCGGTGCTTTGTGCAAAACTGGACGGCGAAGCTGTAAGCTCAGAACAGCAGATTAACCTTGCCCGCACCTTGGTGGAACAGGAAACTTCACATGAGATATATAACGGAAATCCAACTGACTAAGGCGCTTTCCCCTTGCCCGGAAACTGCAAGCAGTGTAACATACTGAAGTATGAAACAACTTTGGACGCCGTGGCGTATTACCTATATCCTGGGCCCCAAACCCGATACTTGTGTATTCTGCATTCCTCAGCATACCAAAGAAGATGCTGAACGCCTGGTATTGTATCGGGGAGAACATGCTTTTATCATCATGAACAAATTTCCATATAGCAGCGGGCATCTTATGGTCTGTCCGTACAGGCATGTTATGCAGATGACCGACCTCACCAGAGAAGAAACACACGAAATGATGGATCTCATGCAAACTACGAGTGGCATTCTAAAACAGCATTTTCATTGCGAAGGTCTCAATATCGGATTGAATCAGGGGCAGGCTGCCGGTGCCGGGATACGCGAGCATCTGCATTTTCACCTTGTGCCTCGCTGGAATGGAGATTCTTCTTTTATGGCGGTGATGGACGAAGTACGCACCATTCCCCAGTACCTGGAAGAAACATATAGAGCTCTCAAACCATATTTCACAAATGCCGCCCTGGCCGGGGAATTCCCCCGTATATGACCATGCCGCGGGCAACAAATTTTAAGGTGCCCGTGCTTTTTTGAAAGGCATTCAAGCCTGAGGAGTATCTATGCGTTATATCAAGGTTCTTCTGCTCGCTGTGTTCTTTTTTTTAGCGCTGGTGTTCTTCTTCCAAAACCAGGCTGCACTATCGCAGAGCATTGTGCTCACACTCAATCTCTTCTTCCTTCCTGCCATGTCATCTATTGCACTGCCCTTCTACTTTCTTATTATTGCTGCCTTTGCCTGTGGCGCCTTGCTCACCCTGGCCTTCCTGGTGTGGGACAAGGTCAATTCCAGCGCCAAGTTGGTAAAGCAGAAGTGGCAGATCAACTCGCTCGAACGTGCAGTTGCCAAGGGCAAGAAGCAGGCAGAGGCAGAGGCTGCCCGGGCTGATTATCTCCAAAAGGCTGGAAAGGAGCGTCAGGAAAACGAAAAGGCACCTGCTTCTATTGTTGCAACGGCCGACGACTCCACACCTGTAGCAGAAAAATAGGCTCGTGCAGATACGTTTTCTCCTGTTGCCTCGCTGAGGCGAGTACACATGCTCTAGGTCGTCATTGTGTATCAGCCGGCGGCATGCCATCAATGTATGCCGCCACTTTTTTGTCACAGATCCGACCATGCCTGATGCAAAAGTAAAAATCACCCCCATGTTTGAGCAGTATACCCGCATCAAGGCTGACCACCCTGATGCTCTGCTGTTTTACCGCATGGGTGACTTCTATGAACTGTTTTTTGAGGACGCCCGGGTGGCTGCGCGGGAATTGCAACTAACCCTGACAAGCCGTAATCCCGATGCAGAAGCTCCTGTACCCATGTGCGGCGTGCCCTGGCATTCCGTTGAGAGTTATGTAGCCCAGCTCATTGATAAAGGATATCATGTAGCCATCTGCGACCAGACAGAAGACCCTAAAGCGGCCAAGGGTCTTGTCAAACGTGCAGTAACCCGCGTAATCACACCTGGCACAGTTTTAGAAGACGCCAACCTCAACAGTAAAAACCACAACTTCCTTGCAGCCCTCTCTCCCACTGCCGGTGGTGGAGGTGGCCTTGCCTGGGCAGATATTTCCACGGGGCAGTGGTCGGGACTGGAATTCAAACGCGATGCCGAACTATGGCAGTGGGTACAGAAGCTGACGCCTCGAGAACTTCTGTTGCCCGAGGGCACAGACCCCCCTCCGCGATGTCTGCTGGAAGGTATACGTCTGGCTCGTCTAGCCAGAGCCCATTTTGCAACCAAAAGGGCAGAAGAACGGATTCTTGCGGCACAAGGTGTGAAAGAACTAGCGGCTCTGGGGCTTGATAACAAACCGGGCACACTCTGTGCCTGCGGTGCATTACTTGCCTATCTCGAGCAAATGCAGTTACGCAATCCAGAGCACCTGATGCCCTTTGTGCCGCTTGACCTAAACAGGCGCATGATCATTGACGAGGTGACGGAACGCAATCTTGAAATATTTGTGCGACTTAATGGACGCAAGGGCAAAGGCACCTTGCGCCATGTCCTCGATAGTACACTGACCCCCATGGGGGGACGACTTCTGGAAGACATGCTCCATCACCCATGGCGCGAAATAGCTACCATCAGACATATTCAGGATGCAGTTGATTTTTTTTGTGACGATAGGCGACGCACCAACATACGGGAAGCACTGGACAAGGTCTACGATTTAGAGCGTCTTTCCACGCGCATCAGCCTCAACCAGGGCACACCGCACGATATTATTGCTCTGCGCAGCAGCCTTGCCGCGCTTCCCCGCGTACTTGCGGCCCTTCGCGATACCTTGCAAACCCAGCCCGATGACATCACTTCTGCCGCGGCATCTCCCGGAATAACCAAACCACCTAAAAGCCTTGCCGCTGCCATAGATTCCTGGGATAGCCTGGAAGACTGTACTGCGCTCCTTGAGAGCGCCTTGGTAGACAACCCACCTGTCACCATCACCGAGGGCGGATTATTTCGTCATGGATATAATGACGAGCTCGACCGCCTTTTAGACCTCGTCGAACACGGGGAACTGCAATTACAGACCATGCTCAAGCAGGAGCAGGAGAATACCGGTATCAGCAAATTGAAACTGGGCTACAACCGCGTATTCGGCTACTATTTTGAACTATCCCGAGCAGCGCATAATGCCCCCGTGCCGGAACGGTTTATCCGTCGCCAAAGCCTTGCCAATGCTGAAAGATTCACTACAGATGCGTTAAAAAAACTGGAAGAAGAGCTTCTCTCTGCAGCAGACAAACGCAAAGCGCTGGAGTACACGCTCTTTCAGGAGCTACGGACGCAGATCGCCTCTCGACGGGAACGCATTATTCACACAGCGGATATAATAGGGCACATTGATTACTGGCAAAGCCTTGCAGAAGTAGGCCGACGCAATACATGGGTCAGGCCAGAACTGAGCCAGACCCCTGAAGTCATTATCAAGGAAGGGCGTCATCCTGTCGTGGAGGACATACTTGGGCAAGCCAACTTTGTGCCCAATGATTTTCGCCTCGGACCAGACCATCATCTCTGTTTGCTCACTGGCCCTAACATGGCTGGCAAATCAACAGTGTTGCGGCAGGTTGCCATCATCTGCCTGCTGGCACAGATTGGCTCCATGGTGCCTGCTGCTTCGGCACGCCTTGGCCTAGTGGATCGCTTGTTTTCACGTGTGGGGGCATCAGATAATCTGGCTCAAGGGCAAAGTACCTTTATGGTTGAGATGATGGAAACAGCCAGGATTTTGCGTCAGGCAACACGACGCAGTTTGATTATTCTTGATGAAATCGGACGGGGCACAAGCACATACGATGGATTAGCCTTGGCTTGGGCCGTCGTGGAAGACCTGGCACAGCGTACCGGTAGGGAACTACGTACAATTTTTGCCACGCACTATCACGAGCTCACAGCTCTAGAAGGACGTATCAAGGGCGTATTCACAATGAATATCGCTATTCGCGAATACAATAACGATATTCTCTTTCTGCATAGACTTGTGCCAGGTCCGTCCGATCGCAGCTATGGTGTAGAAGTTGCCCGTCTGGCTGGTGTGCCAGGCCCCGTGGTTCAGCGGGCACGGCGTATTCTTGCAGGTCTGGAGCGTAGTCGTGAGTCAGCCCGCAAGAATATGATTTCTGCTGTCACACTGCCTGGTCTTACACTGCCTAAGCAAATATGCGATGATATGCCGCTAATACCACCCCCCCCAACACGCACTGAGCATCCGCTTATTCTGCTATTGCGCGAGCTGCACCCGGAGGGGCTCAGCCCCCTGGATGCCCTTAAATTGCTCATGGAGTGGAAAACACTCTGGGGGCAGCCTTCCAATGATAACGAGAGCGCACATGACTGAAGCTAATCCCTTTTCCGTTATCCAGTTTGTTGCAGAGAAACGCATTGAAGAAGCACTGGCCCAAGGAGCTTTCGATAATCTGCCAGGTCAAGGGAAGCCTTTACACCTGGAAGATATGAGCCATGTGCCTGCAGAATTGCGCATGGCCTACAAAATCTTGAGTAATGCAGGATGTCTGCCACCTGAACTAGAGGAACGAAAGGAAATAAACCGGCTTGCAGATCTGCTTGAGCACTGTAGAGACGAACAAGAACGCGTGCGTCAAATGCAGAAACTACGATTCATGGTTACGCGTTCCAAAATGCGATATCAAAAAAATCTCCAACTGGAGGAAGATGCCCCCTATTACGATCGATTGCTTGACCGCCTTTCTGCACTCAACGAACCATAACTTGTGTGATTCATAGACATAAATAGCCCAGATATTCTCTCGATACACCGTTCTTTCTTCGTAGAAGATTGCCTTGACGCAGCGCACAGCACAGCCTATGCTTTTTTTGCTTGCGTATTTGTTTGCGTCCGTAGCTCAGTTGGATAGAGCAGGAGCCTTCTAAGCTCTTGGTCGCGGGTTCGATTCCTGCCGGGCGCACCAATAAAATCAATGGCTTATAAGGAAACCTCTTGTAAGCCTTATTTCTTTCCCAACACCATTCCCAACACGCAATATAAAAAGCGTCCGTGCGGTAGCCGCATAGCTG
>CAJOMG010000017.1:0-32922 GCA_905235595.1 uncultured Desulfovibrio sp.
ATGCTGACATCACCCGCCTGCACAAGGAGCATGTTCTCACCCGAAGCGCCGGTGGCGTGCGTCGTGAGCGACAACATGCCGTCACTCTTGGTCGTGACTACCTGAGAAATTGCCCCGCCCAGGGGGAAATACACACCCGCCGTGCCGCCTGTGGCAAATAGGAAAACGCTGTGGAAGCGGCTAGCATGAGGGCATCTGCCAAAAGCAAAGAGAGACTTTTTTCATTGCGTACTCCTTTGAAGATTGCAGAGACGCGGCGGCAAGCGGGCATCTCTTCGCAAGCATGTCGTGGGGCTCAAACGGGACAGTTCATTTTTTGAAGCACAGGCGGGGGTAATGCGCAATTATGTAATAACATATTTAAATTATAAGATTTTTAAGGAAGGTTGCGCTCTCTTGGCGAGAATGGCGCTCCTTAGGCATGCGTGAGCGCTTCGCTGCCGTTCTCTTCCAAAATCAGGGCCATTACCTGTCGTGCCGTGAGGGAAATATAGGTATTTTTCAATGTAACGAGGGCTGGCTGCAGATTGAAATCCAGCCCGGTCACCGTGCGTTCCGGCAAGCGTGCCTTATGCTCTGAAGCGGCTTCTGTCTGTGGCATGATGGCAACCGCGGCAACCTGCTCCAGGAGCCCGCGCAAGAGGTAGGTTGCTTGGGTAGCGCAGAGCACCCGTGGCTCCAACCCCTTGTTTTGCACGGCTCTGGCAAAAAGATCGTAAATGCCGCCGCCCACCCAGCGACGCGGCAGCAAGAGCGTGTATTCGCAAAGCTTCTCCAGCGAGATATCGCCGGGAGGCGGCGGGGGAAGCAGACGCGAAAATACGGCTACCAGGCGCTGGGCGGGCATGGGGGTAACCGCGAAATCTTCTGAGGAAACAGGCAGGTACAGTAAAGCAAAATCTATGGCGCGCACTCGTACATCTTCCTGCAGGCGTTCACTGTCCGTAAAAAGGACATGGCAAGTGATGTCTGGGTAATCGCGGGCCACCTTTGTCAGTACGCGCTCGAACACGGGTGCGCAACTCGTGGAAAAGCCCGCGCGTACCTCCCCCCGGATTTCCGCTGACGAACGCCTGACACTCAACGGCAGTCCCTCGACCTGGGCAAGGATGCGGCGTCCTTCCTCATACAGGCGCTTTCCGGCCTCGGTGACAATAAAATTGCGGCCATTGCGGAACACCAGGGCGCAGTCGAGTTCGTCCTCTATTTCTTTGAGAACGAGGCTCAAGGGCGGCTGGGTCAGGCCCAGACGTCGAGCGGCCTTGTGTATGCCGCCTTCTTCAACCATGGCGCAATAGTAATAGAGCCTTTTGAAATCCAGCATGGCGCAGGCTACGTGTTTTGAAAGGCACCTAAAGCCTTGAGATGGAAAAAATATCGCACAACCACGAATGATATAAATTAAATATCAATCTGATATATTATTTCTCTGAGGTTGTCTACAAGAGCAGTTTTTTCTATGGTGATAATACATGTTTCGGTCTTCATGACAAACTTGCCGGCGCTGCCCGGCGGGATAGTGTGAAGTGTCCGCCATTATGGGCAGCAAGCCAACCTTAACCAAGGGAGTTGTCCATGCGAATCAAAAATTTTTCCAAAACCTGCGCTGCAGGTCTCGCCGTTCTTGGCCTTCTGCTCCTCCCCGCTGTCAGCCAGGCCGTGACCACGCTCAAGCTGGGACACACCGGTGCGCCTGACCACCACTATCAGATTGCCGCACAGATGTTTGCGGACAACGTGGCCAAACGCACAAACGGTGAGATTGAAATCAAGATATTTCCCTCCGACCAACTGGGAAAGCAAAAACAGCTCGTTTCGCAGGCACAGCTTGGGCAGACCGACATGGTGCTGACCTCCGACGCCGTGATTTCTTCCTTCGTGCCGGTTTTCGGTGTGCTCAATCTGCCCTTTATCTTCAAGGACATCAACCACGTCAGCAAGGCCATGGACGGTGAAGTGGGTGCCATGCTGACCAAGGAAGCTGCCAAGAAGGGTCTGGTCGTGCTCGGCTACTGGGAAAACGGTTTCCGTCACATCACCAACAACAAGCGCCCCATCTATAAGCCTGACGATCTGAAGGGTATCAAGCTGCGCACGCCCGAATCCAAGCTTGTCATGGATTCATTCAAGGCCCTTGGGGCATCCCCCACGCCCATGAGCTTTGGCGACATCTATTCCGCCCTGCAGCTGGGCACCGTGGACGGCCAGGAGAATCCCATTGCGCACCTGGTCGCCCAAAAGTGGTACGAAGTGCAGAAGTACCTTTCGCTCACCGGTCATCAGCACTATGTTGAACCCCTGCTGATGAGCAAAATCCGCTTTGAAAAGCTGACTCCCGAGCAGCAGAAGATTCTGCTTGAGGAAGCGCAGAAAATTGCCGTGGAAATCCGCAAGCTCGCCACCAAGGACGAGGAAGGCAAGCTGGCTGAAGTAAAGAAGCATATGCAGGTCAACGACGTGCCCAACAAGCAGCCTTTCATGGACGCGGTGAAGCCCGTTTACGAACAGTCTCGCAAGCAATTTGGTTCTGAAATCTTTGACAAGATTGCAGCCGCCGCCAAGTAGATAAGGATATGTGAACGGGGCCCCGCAGTCCGTTGCGGGGCCCCTCGGGCCTGGGGGGCATATGGGACTGCTGAAAAAATTCAACACCATCGTCAATAAAATTTTGTGTGTGGCCATGTCTGTCAGTTTCGTGTGCATGGTCATCCTGATTTTCCTTCAGGTCGTTTGCCGGTACGCGGTCAACGACGCGCTTTCCTGGTCTGAAGAGCTGGCCAGCTATTTCTTCCACTGGGCCACATTTCTTGGGGCAAGCGTGGCTTTTTACGAGTCCACGCATATCTCCGTGGGCTATTTTGTCAACAAGGTGCCATCGTTGCGTCTGCGCGCCTTTATCCTTTCCGTGGCTGACGTTTGCTGCCTCACCTTTCTCGGCATGTACATCGTTGAGGGATGGGCCGTCACCTCCATGGTATTCTCCTTCGGCGAAACTGCATCATCCATGACCTGGCTGCCAATGGGCTTCATCCATCTGGCATTCCCCTTCGCCAGCGTTTGCATGGTGCTGAATGTCCTTGCCTATCTCCTTGACCATCTGCGCATGCTCGTGACCGGTGCGGAAACGCCGGTGACAACGAACGCCGCTTAAGCCCCTGGAGAAAACCATGCTGGCAACCGTCCTCTTTGTTTCCTTTTTTGTGCTGCTCATCATCAATGTGCCCATTTCCATCAGTCTGGGTCTTTCGTCGATGATTGCCATCCTGTTCTGCACGCAGGATCCGGTGGGCGTCTTGATCCAAAATTCTTACGCCAACGGCTTTACACTGATGGCCATCCCCTTTTTCATCCTTGCCGGCAACATTATGGCAAGGGGCGGGGTTTCGCAGCGGCTGGTCAACCTGGCCAACTGCGGTTTCGGGCGCTATCTCGGTGGCCTTGCCCATGTTGCCACAGCGGCCTGCACCTTTTTTGGGGCAATTTCCGGCTCAGCCCCGGCCACAACAGCTGCCATCGGCGGCGTTATGGTTGGCCCCATGACCGAAAAGGGCTATTCGAGGGCCTTCGCGGGCGCGTGCGTGGCGGCCTCCGGCATGATCGGCCTGCTCATCCCCCCGAGCATCATCATGATCCTCTACGGAGTGCTCACAGGAGCATCGGTGGCCAAGCTTTTTATCGGCGGTGTCATTCCCGGCCTGCTTACGAGCGCCGTTTTCATGCTTTGCAACTACATGTTGGCCAAAAAATTCAACTGCCCGCGCGGTGACAGGCCAAGGCCCGGCGAAACCTGGAAATGCAGTAAAGAAGCTTTCTGGGCCTTGCTTATGCCCCTGATCATTCTTGGCGGCATTTACGGGGGTATTTTTACGCCCACCGAAAGTGCCGTGGTAGCAGTTGTCTATGGCATCTTTGTGGGCTTTTGCATCCATCGTTCGCTGACACTCAAAAGCCTGTACGACGTTTTTCAGACAACGGCCAAGAGCTCGGCCATCATCCTTTTCCTCGTGGCCACGGCGCACTGTTTCAGCTTTGTCCTCGCCAGTGGAGAAATACCCCAGGCACTCGCTATCGCCATGCGCTCCCTGTCGCAAAACCCGACAGTCGTACTCTTCCTGATCTGTATCGCCCTGCTGATTGTCGGCACATTTTTGGACAATGCCGTGGCAGTGGTTCTGATGACCCCCATTTTCTTCCCCGTAGTCCAGAGCCTTGGTATTGACCCAGTGTTTTTCGGGGTATTGACCGTGTTCACCTTGGCCATCGGCCAGATAACACCGCCCGTTGGCCTTTGTCTCTTTGTCGCGTGCAATCTTGCGGAGCTGAAACTTGAGCAGATCGTCACCTACTGTCTGCCCTACATTTTAGCCACCCTCGTTCTAATGTGCCTGTTCATCTTTTTCCCGCAGATTATCCTGGTGCTGCCTGAGATGATGGACTGACGTGGAAGACGGCCTTCCATTTCTGCCACTCTGTAACCTTTTAAGGAGACTGTCATGAAAAAAACCGCACTGCTAAAAAAACTGCTGAAAGATCCTGAAATCCTGCTCGCTCCCGGAGCCTTTGACGTCTTTTCGGCAAAAATCATAGCCCACAGCGGCTTCAAGGCCGTTTACATGACAGGCTACGGCACGTCAGCAAGCGTTCTAGGCAAGCCGGACGTAGGCCTGCTGACCATGACCGAAATGGTTGACAGGGCACGCAACATCGCCGAGGCCGTAGATGTGCCCGTGCTGGCCGACGGCGACACCGGCTACGGAAACCCGCTGAACGTCATCCGTACCGTGCGCGAATATGAAAAAGCCGGCGTTTGCGCCATCCAGCTGGAGGATCAGGTTTTCCCAAAACGCTGCGGGCATATGCTTGGGCGTAAGGTCATCCCCATGGAAGAAATGGTTTCCAAAATCAAGGCCGCCGTTGACACCCGCGTGGATGACGATTTTGTGATTATCGCCCGCACGGACGCCCGCACCAATCACGGACTTGAGGAAGCGCTGCGACGCGGCCGCGCCTACGCCGATGCCGGCGCTGACCTGATTTTCATCGAATCGCCGGAATCTGTTGACGAGATGAAAAAGATCAACGAGGCGTTTCCGGATGTGCCAACCCTTGCCAATATGCTGGAAGGTGGGCGCACCCCCATGCCGACGGCCAAAGAGCTTGAGGCCATGGGATACGGCATTGCCATCTACTGCACCGGACCGTTGTACGCAGCGGCAGCAGCCGTGAAAAAATACATGGAGACCCTCCGCACAAACGGTGACACCAAGGCTATCTGGAACGACCTCATCGCCTTTGCCGATTTCAACAAATTCATTGGCCTGGATGAGTATAACGAAACCGGAAAGAAGTACGACGTGAAGTAACCGCAGCTTTGTGCGAAGGTCTAGGCGCCCCGGCATTGCCGGGGCACTTTGTGTACGGCGGGAATTCCAGAAAGGCGTGATTACGCAGCAGGCACGGGCAGGGTTAGACACCCGTCGGGAAGTACGGCGACGCGGGCATCCGGCCCATACTTTGCAAAGACTTCGCCCAACGCCTTTTCCAGGCTGTCTGCCTTGCGGACAAAGAGCATCGAGGTCTCATCGGCGGTCAGGTCGGAAACAAGGGTCACATTTTTTTCTGCGGCAACTTTCGCTATGGCGTAGGCTTTGTGCCCGCCCAGCTCAAATTCGCTGCGGATGTTGCGCATAACCTCTTGCGGCGTAAGCCGCTTCCGCAGCCATTTTTCAAAGACAGCTTCCCCGAAGCCCCCCGAGCACGCTGCCACCCAGATAATTGCCCCGCCAGGACGGGTGATGCGATCCGCATGGTCGAGCGCCTTTTGCGCCTGGTACACATTCACATCCCGTGGATAGCCGCATGCCGAGGCAATGGCAATGTCCACAGGCTTTTCAAACGGCACTTCATAAAGGGAGGCGGAAAAGTCCACAGCCTCGTACCAGGCACGCTCCAAGTCGCCAGCGACCACCTTTGCCACTTCTTTGCGAGCGTTTGTTACCGTGTTCAGAATAAAATCCACGCCCACCTTCCGGGCCACCTCAATCATCTCCAAGCTTATGGGATTCTCGCGTATGGGCGGCAGTGCGTCAAGCAGCTCTACCATGCGCGCATGGTTCTTCGCCACGGTGCGATAGCCCGCAAGACCGGGAAGAATGGATTTTCTTCCGCCGGAAAAGCCGGCAAAATAGTGTGGCATGACCACACCGATGGTGATCAGGAAATCCGTTTCTAGGGCGAACCGGTTTATCGTGCATTCATAGCCCGAAGATGTCGTGCCCAACGAAATCAGCCCGGCCTCATCCGTGCTGATATGGTTTACAAAGCGGAAGCGCTTTGTCATTGCTGCGCCGTAGATACGCTCGTTGAGCTCTGCGGACTGCGCGGGATGAATGCCCGTGGCTATGACAAAAACGAGTTGATCGTCCATGATGCCGGCCTGGTTGAACACCTCCAGCAGCGGCGGAAAAAGGGCGTCATAGGGCGTGGGCCGTGTTTCGTCGTTGACCACAACGGTGATGCGGCGTGGCTTGCGGGAGCGCAACATATCAAGCAGCGAAGGCGTTCCCGTTGGGGCGGCGAGGGCCTCGGCCACAGCCCGCCGGGGATCGCTCAGACCCGGTACATCCTTTGGCCGAAGCACAAGCGGGTTTACAGCGTCGGGGAGAGAAAATTTCAGAAAGTCCCTGCCATAGGCGAGTTCAAACGCATTCCCCATGTCCATCTCCATGCAGTGTGTCTGTTACGGCCCATTCTGGATGGCATGCCGGCGTCACGTTTCCACAAGGCACCGCTATTGCCCATCGTATTTTCGTACCAATTCCTGGAATAATTGGCAAGTGTGGGCAAAATTCCCTGTCGTTTTTCCTGCAACGCCGTTCACCTGCTGGCAAAGTTCGCGCTAGATTACACCAGGTTGCCAACCACAGGCGCAACAGCTAAACTCAACAATTATCATTCGCTGCACGCGGAAGTTTTCCTCCCTAGGGAGCGCCGGACAATGGTATTCTTCAGTTCGCTGCAAAATCTCGCAAGCCTGACATTACTCTGCTGTATCGGCTATCTTGTTGCCTGGAAGGACTGGGTGGGGCACGAAACGGAAATCTTCATTCCCAAGTTGATTACCGTTGTCGCCATTCCACTCTTTCTCATGGAAAATGTTGTCACGCATTTTCAGCGCGGCGACCTTTTGCAGCTTTTCCTTGGTTCAATGGTACCCTTTGTCAGCATTGTGGCTTCATTCGTTCTTTTTCTTGCTATTGCCAGGCTGCTCCGCATCGACGTCAGGCACAAAAAGCTTTTCGCTGTGGCGTCCAGCGCATCCAACGTCATCCTGGTAGGCATTCCCGTCACGACGGCCCTGTTTGGTCAAGCTGCCATTGCCCATCTCTTGCTGTACTTTGTGGGGAATTCGATCTTTTTCTGGACTATTGGCAACTATTGCATTGCCAGTGAGGGGGGAAACCGTTCCCAGCGTATTTCCCTTTCGGAAACGCTGCGCCGTATTTTCTCGCCCCCACTGTGCGGGCTTCTGGCCGGAATTGTCATAGTGCTTTTGAATATTCCCCTGCCAGGCGCCATTGCCGACACTTGCCGGTACCTTGGTCACCTTGCTACCCCCCTTGCCATGATTTATGTAGGTATCGTTATACGGCGCATGGATTGGAGCAAAAAATATTTCAACAAAGACATTCTGTTTGCCCTTGTGCTCAGGCTTGCTGTGTGCCCCTTGATCATGTTCGCGCTGTTCACCTTTGTGCCGCTGCCGACTTTGCAAAAGCAGGTTTACGTCATTATGGCAGGTTTGCCGACCATGACAAATGTCGCTCTTCTGAGCGCCTACTATGGCGCTGACAAGGAGTTTGGGAGCGCGTTTGTCGCTTTTTCCACCATAGCCGCAATGTTCACAATTCCCGTATGGATGACGCTGAATGCGCATATCTTTTAACAGCGGAGTACTCTGGGCCCTTACCAAAAACGCAAACCGTGCGTCGGACTGCGGACCGACGCGCGCGCACCCGCAGGAGGCGTAGTATGACACAGCCCTTTGCCCTTGGCTGGATTGGAACAGGCATCATGGGCCTTCCCATGGCGGGCCATTTGCTGGACGCGGGCTGGCCGCTCACCGTGTACACGCGAACAAAGGCGAAAGCTGCGCCCCTGATTGCGAAAGGAGCGCACTGGGCCGACTCGCCCCGTGCCGTGGCCGAATCCTCCGAGGTGGTCTTTTCCATGTTGGGCTATCCCGCTGACGTTGAGGAAGTGATGCTGGGCAGGGACGGCGCGCTGCACGGCCTTGCCGCCGACGGCGTGCTTTGCGATATGACAACGTCAGATCCCGCCTTGGCAGAGCGTCTCTTTGACATGGCCTCGCAAAAAGGCTGCCATGCCCTGGATGCACCCGTCACAGGGGGTGAAACAGGTGCGCGTACTGCCAAACTTGCCTTTTTCGTCGGCGGCAGCGAGGTAGCCTATCAGCGCCTGCAGCCCTGCTTCAAGGCGATGGGAACCAATATGGCGTTTTTTGGCGGCCCGGGCTGCGGGCAGAAAGCCAAGCTCGCCAACCAGACGGCTGTGGCAGGAATCATGTTCAGCCTTTGCGAATCCCTGCTCTTTGTGCAGGAAGCTGGTCTTGATGCCGATCATTGGCTGGAACTTGTGGCTGCTGCTGGCGCAGCGGGGGGGGCTCCCATGAACACCCGTGGCCGGCGCATTCTGAAAAAAGACTTCGCTCCTGGTTTTTACGTGAAGCACTTTGTGAAGGATTTGGGCCTCTGTCTTCAGGAATGCCGTCGCATGGGCCTTGTGCTGCCAGGCATCACTGTGGCCGAGCAGGTTTACCGCTCCATGCAGGTGCAAGGTTATGGTCAGCAAGGCACGCAATCGCTCATTTCCTGGCTGGCCGCCCTTTCTAGCACTGCTTGGCGCGGCGGCAAGTCCTGAAGAGAAGCGGTGTTTGCGCCAACCGGCGATTTGCGCGACTCCTTTTCCACAGCAGCCACATTCTTTCGTAGAAAAGGGCCCCGGCCATGAGGCCGTAAGCGGTCACGCGCACCAAGCTGTGCCGCCGTTATCTGTTGCTCCCTCCGCCGTTGCCTCTGCAGCAGAAACGGCGGGCATCCCTCCCTCCGGGCGCAGGGCATATGGAACGTCAGCCCCATAGGAACACTTCACTCTTGCTGATGTTCTTGCGTACATGCGGATAGCTAGCTATCATAAGAAACGCAAGCACGCCGTCTGCCGGCAGGACTGCGGAATGCATGCGTACCGTCTTGTCTCCTAATCGTCTCTATCATTGGGGGCTGAGAAATATGGCTCGTTCCACTTTTGCTGATGCCAACAATTCTCGCCCTGTGGGTTTCTTTAGGGACACAGAATTACCTCGGCGCTCCATCGTTGTCTTTGATAAGAGCTATACCAATTACTCCTGGTTTCAAGAGCTTGGGAACAAAGAGATGACATTTATGACTCGGCAGAAACGAAATGCGAGGTACAAGCTTATTGAGCGTCGTCCCGTCAATCGCAATACCGGAGTCACTTCAGACCACATCATCGAGGTTATCGTCCGTGGGAAAAAACTGCGTTTACGTCGTATTGGCTACCGGGACCAAGAAACTGGAAAGCATTACGAATAGATTCTGTAACAACATATAGGGAAGACAATAAATGAAAAAGAAACTTGTTGCCTATTTTTCTTGCAGTGGGAATACGGCCAACGCAGCAAAAATGCTCGCAGAAGCCCTCAACGCTGACATATACGAAATCCGCCCCCAGCTTTCCTACACTCCAGCAGATCTGGACTGGCAAGATAAACAGTCTCGCAGCTCGGTAGAAATGCAGAACAGGGCATCCCGTCCTCCCTTGGCTGATACAGATGCCCCCGTGGCCGCTCACGACATTATCTTTCTTGGATTTCCCATATGGTGGTATGTGGCTCCCACTATCATTAACACCTTCCTGGAAGCCTACGATTTCAATGACAAGACGATCATCCTGTTTGCCACATCTGGCGGAAGCGGTTTTGGCAAGGCTTTAGACGGGCTGCGTTCCAGTGCACCGGGTGCATCTCTACACGAAGGGCGGGTGTTTACTGGTGGCTTTGACAAGGCTGCGATAGTGCAATGGGCTACTGGTCTCAATATATAGCTGCTTCAACATGTCGTCGTAGAAACCAGGCATCTGAAGATAATCATGTAGGATGGCGGTACTGCAAACCGCAGGGTGCTTGGCCTTGAGGCAAGAAGCCTACGTTATATTTGAAGGATTTTGTTCCAGCATCAGATAGTCACGCAAGATTACCTTGAGACCGAAACCGGGGAAATGCACTTGAACCTTATCAGGGGGTAGTTGCTTGACAATCTTGCCGCGTCCAAAAATTTTATGATGACAGTAGCACAGATCATTCACAGCAGGCGCAACAGGGGTCTCAACGCATGCCTGCTCCTTAATATGCCCCAATGTAGCATCATCATCTGATAAGTGAAGCTGGCAATCAGCATCAGCTTTGCACATGGTACGGCCCAAGCCCAAACCCCCACCCCGTCGGCGTGAAAGAAGGCCACCATACCCTTCAACCCATTCCTCCACAAGTTCAGGGGCAAGTTCACGAATAAAGGGGCTGGGATTCACATGTTGGCTGCTGCGTTCAGCCCGGCTGTACAGAGAAGATGGCACATAGAGTTCGAGGACCTTACGGGCACGTGTGCAGGCAACGTACATGAGACGTCGTTCCTCCTCGAAGTCTTCAGGATGGGCCAAAGCATGGCGCGAGGGAAAGCGGTCTTCCACAAGATCAATAATGAGCACAGCATTCCACTCCAATCCCTTGGCTGAATGCACAGTGGAGAGGGTAATATACTCATCTTCACCCTGATTGTCGTCGTCTTCTGGCGTTTCCAGTGCGAGATCGGCCACAAAAAGATCCAGATCTGTATAGGCCGACGCCATTTGCACTATTTCCTCCAATCCCTGCTGACGACGCGGCCAATCATCAGGGTATAGATCTTGCAGACGTGGTCTGTAGTGCTCCAGCACACTGGCCAGCGTTGAGGATGGATCACCCGCATTGGCCCGCAGACTATCCACAAAGTGCATATCTTCCTGAAATGCTGGATATTTTCCAAAAGCTTTTGCTATCAAAGATGCATCACCGCTTTTAGCAACAGCATACAATTTTTCCACAGTCTTGGGGCCAATGCCGACATGTAATGCCGCCACACGGGTGAATGCAGGCAGATCGAGCGGATTGAGCAGGAGACGCGCATATGAGATGACGTCCTTGATATGGGCTGCCTCGGCATATCGCAAACCTCCATATTTGCGAAAGGGTATACCCGCCTGATTCAAGGCCATTTCCAGATGATACGAATGAAAACCAGCACGAAACAAAACGGCAATCTCATGCGGCAGATACGTATCTAGCAATTCTCTTATGCGCCGTGTCACCAGCTGGGCCTGGCTCATGTCGCTCAAGGGCGTCACCAGACGCACGGCACAACCTCCTTCTCTGCGTGTAAACAATTTCTTACGGAGCGATTCTGTCGCATGGGCCAGCAGGTTGTTCGCGACATCCAGTACAGGTTTTGTTGAACGGTAGTTCTCTTCCAAACGAATAACGGCTGCGCCAGGAAAGAGCTTTGTAAAATTCAACATATTATGAACATTAGCTCCACGGAATGCGTAGATAGACTGCGCCTCATCGCCAACGGCCATAACATTGCTGGAACAAACGGCCTCAGACCCTGCCAGCAGACGCACGATACGCGCCTGAACGAGGTTGGTATCTTGATATTCATCCACAAGGATATATTGATAGCGCTGCCGCAGGGCTTCAGCAGCAGCAACATTGTGATGCAGCAAATCCTCCAGCTCAAAGAGAAGATCGTCGTAGTCGAGCAGACCCTTATCATGTCGGTAGGCAGTATAAGCCGTATCCAGCTGTGCAAGTGCGTCGGCGTGCGGCAACAGGTGAAATGCCTCCCGTTGCAGCACTTTGTCCAAGGGCAGTTCCTTATTACGCGCCTTGCTCAACAATCCCACGATACTCTGCGTCTTGGGGAAGGATCTGTCACCTTTACCCAGTTTCAGCGTGTCTTTGCAATATTTGACCGCCGCCGTAACATCAGTGGCATCCATGACGGTAAAAGGCCTCGTCCCCAGCCAATCGGGCTTCCAGTGACGTAACACCCCGAATGCGAAGGAGTGGAATGTTCCCCCATGCACCCCAAACAGCCCTTGCTGCAATAGCAGGCCAGCACGATGCAACATCTCTCGCGCTGCCTTGCGGGTAAAGGTGAGCAACAGCATAGCCTCTGGAGCCTGCCCATGCTCAATCAACCAGGCCAAGCGATAAACAATAGTACGGGTTTTACCACTGCCCGCACCCGCAGCCACCAGCACAGGGCCATTACCAATGGTAACGGCTTTATACTGAGCCTCGTTTAGAGCTTGTACATAATCAATCATTGGATCACGCTAACAAAGGCTTCCAGCACAGACCAGAGGTCATGACTGCCAACCAAAGAATACATACAGGATGGCTGCTCATGCCTAGTTGTGGACTGAAGGTGCATCAAAAGTAGCATGCATCATGTTTTGCTCATGGGAAATATGTCGTTGAGACGTCAGTGTATTTCCATAAGCAGCATGGGCTGGAAGACAATATGCACGCATATGACATGCATAAAGTTGCGGGACTGGTATTTCTTCCGGCTTTTTCATGTGCTGCATATACTCGGAGAGTGTCACAAACCTACGGCACCCACTTGCCCGTAATTGGCGAACGATGCGGGGGAAGTCATTTACCGTCCGTTCATGAATGTCGTGAAAGAGAAAAACCCCGTGCCTGTGCTCTGCCCGCTGACATGGGGCTAGAGCTGCGTAGTTTTTGGGCAAGCGTTTCCAGTCCCGTGAGTCATGCGTCCAGAGGGCAATTTCCATGCCCTGTTCATTAGTGACCTCTTCGACATAAGGGGTAAAACTCCCGTAGGGCGGACGGAAAAACTTTGGTTTGATACCAAGCTGTTCAAGGGCAGCATTAGTATGCGTAATTTCGCTTCTGACCCTTTCTTTTGATGCCCGACCCAAATTAGGGTGCGACCATCCATGGCTTGCTACCTCGTGCCCCTCATTACGTTGTCTTATAACCATTGCAGAAAAATTAAGGACATTTTCTCCCAAGACGAAAAAAGTCGCTTTAACGTCTTCAGCTGCCATCATATCCAAAAGATGTCCGGTAAACCGTGAAGGACCATCATCAAAGGTTAGAACACAAAGGCCGGGTTCATCCATCTCATGCAGAAAATCGTTTGCTGAATAGGCATAGCAACATGAGGCGTATGCCAACCAAAACAGAGGAAGAAAAAAAAACTTCTTCATTTCAGTGCAATAGGATGAGCTATAAAGTTTCTCAAAAAACAAACATGCCCGCCTAAAAGGCGAGCATACAGTACTGCTCGTCACAGTACCGCGTACCACATTGCTGTACACAACAGGAACCATGACTGCAGCTGTGGGCTGCAAATACACATGGTTCCATTACTGTACTAGGTTTCGACGACTTGCACAAAAAGAAGTCAGCCTCATTCCATCTGGCAGTTGTGATAGCTGATACCGCGTACAGATGCAACTACCAATCTTCTCTTGCCCTAATAATCAATATTTCACTCAAAGCATATGGCCTTGCAACCACGTACCGCAGGCTTTGCAAAAATGAATCCGCAAACTGCTATGGTCCTGCATTGCCGGCTTCTCCCCCACACATACTACAGTGCTATGGCCGCAGCACCAAGATACGGCATGTGTGCTGCGGGCAGCATGTACTTCATACCGTATCGCAGCGTCCGTCCCTTATTGAGGGCATCCAGCGTCAGATCCCGAAGCTGCTCATAGCAGACACCAAGTTCATATCTGTCTGTATCAATAATACAGTCTGCATGGCGCGGCTCATCAAAGGTGTCGGAAACGCCCGTCAGGTTGGCAACACGCCCATTCGCAGCTCTGGCATAGAGGCCCTTGGTATCGCGTTGAGCAAGAGTATGCAGGGAACAGCGCACCCACACTTCACGATACTGCGGCAGCAGGGCACGGTTTTGGACACGCATGCTTTCATAGGGAGTAATGGCCGCAACCACACAAGCCTTACCCTGGCTGTGCAGGTCCAGTACATGGTCTCGCATGGCATTGATATTGTGAATACGATCGGCCGGTGTAAAACCGGTAATGCCAAACTGCCGACGGAAGCGATCGCCATCGACGAGTTCTGTCTCAATACCTTGCCCTTCAAGATACAGACGCAATAATGACCCCAGAGTCGTCTTGCCGCTGCCAGATAGACCCAGTAACCAAATGATGGGATTCATGTAAACCTCGCTTGCGTTCATCCTAACTAACCGCGGGCAAAGCACAATGTCTGCACCCTCAAACTGCGCTTCACATACTCACGGCATGCTACACTCAGAATGCAAGTTCGAGGCCATTTATTTTTTTACAATATTTTCAATATGATATTAGCAGGCTCTACATTCTACACATTTTTTTGACGGTCTTGGAAACCTGTGGGAACCACCTAGCACTATAGCCCGAGGTCACGCAACAGATTGTCCACGGCCATATGGCCCATGGTAGCCGTTGCCCCGGCAGTGGACGAAGAACAGTGTGAACCCATAACAAGATTATCCAACCTATACCAGGCTGGATCAATCGGAGGTTCCTGCGCAAAGACATCCAGCCCGGCTCCATAGATACGTTCTTCCTCCAGGGCGGCCAACAGAGCTTTTTCGTCTATCAGACCTCCGCGTGCTGTATTGACGAGAACAGCAGTGCGTTTCATAAGGGCCAGCCGCTGCGCATTGATAATGTGTCGGGTTTGATCTGTCAGTACAGTATGCAACGTAATAAAATCTGCTTCACGGCAAATACGATCCACATCAGCGCGTTCCACTCCTGCCTGTGCTGCCCAAGCATCATCCCAGACAATATCGTGCCCAAGAATCTTCATGCTGAAACCATGTGCACGCTTGGCCACCAACTTGCCAATGGCTCCCAGGCCAATGATGCCAAGAGTTTTTCCGTAAAGATCAATGCTGGTAATCTTGCTCCAGTCTTTCTGGCGGCAACGGCGGTCAATCAGGGCAGCCTTGCGCGCCACCATGAGCATGAGCGTCAGCGCATAATCGGCCACGGCATTGCTGTTGGCTCCCACAGTACGCGATACGGCAATGCCGCGGGCCTTGCAGGCTTCAAGGTCAATATTGTCCAGCCCCACACCATACTTGGCAACAGCCTTCAACAAGGGGGCTGCAGACAGCACCGTGGCGTCCAGGGGATCCACCCCAAGAATCACGCCATGACAGTCGGCCAGTTTTTCACACATCTGCGCCTGAGAAAGAATACTTCCCGTATCATTACGTAGTACATCAAGGCCGGCCTTGGTCAGACGCTCAAAAAGCTCTGGATTGGTTTTACCAAACGAACGGGGTGTAACAAGAATTTTCACACATGGCTCCTTGTGCGGATTTAATGCAGAGCAAAGGGGAACAATAATTCAACCTGTAAAAGACACAGCAGCCGGGGCTCACTCCTTGGGCAGATACTTATTGATAGTCGCAATCAGGCCTTCCACGTCAAAGGGCTTTGCCACATGAGCATTCATGCCGCACTCAAAAGACATGGCCCTGTCCGCAGGCCTTGCGTTGGCACTGAGTGCGATAATAGGCAGATCGACAATATCTTCTCTTTTAAGAGCCCGTATGGCCCGTGTGGCCTCGTAGCCATTCATGACGGGCATCTGTATATCCATCAACACTGCGGAATAATAGCCCGCCGGTGTATTTGCGACAGTGTCCACAGCGTCGCAGCCGTCAGGCACAGATTCCACTTCAAAGCCTGCTTCCGTTAATATAGTCTCTGCCAGCATGCGGTTGATTTCGATATCCTCCACCAGCAAAATGCGCCCCTTGCCACTGGCTGTCTGTGAAACACGCTCCCGTGGCTGATGCTGCACCTGGCTTTGATTGGAAATGACCTTCAGCGGCAGGCTCAGAGTGAACGTCGAGCCCTTACCTTTCTCGCTCACAGCTGATACGCTGCCCCCAAGAATATCCATAATGCGCTTGGTGATGGTCAAACCGATGCCCGTACCGCCCCTGCCGGAACGCGTGGACGATTGTTCGCGCTCGAATGGCTCGAAGGCCTTTTTGACAAATTCCGGCTCCATACCGATGCCTGTATCTGCAACGGCCACATCAAAACGAACATAGCCGGACTGTGAGGCACTCTTACGGCTGACGGAAACAGTAACAGTACCACCCTCTGGTGTGAATTTTGCGGCATTAGACAATATGTTAGACAGGGCACGCTGGAAGCGTGACGCATCAATAAGCACCCTTGCCTCGCCGTCGCTGGCGTTGATGGACACGGCAATATGCTTTGCCTCGAAATTCTGCCGCAACATATCCACAGCTCCGGCCACAACACTGGTCAGCCCATGGTCTTCTGGTTTCAAATGCACACCATTGACGTCCAATTCAGAAAGTTCAAGAAGATCGTCAATAAGCGCCAATAAATACTGACCAGCCGTAATCACCTTGTCCAAATGCGCTTCAGCCTGAGCTGGCACAGCCATATGCTTTCGTGCCAGTTCGGCATAGCCGAGAACGGCATTCATGGGTGTGCGGATGTCATGAGACAGATTGAAAAGAAAAGCATTCTTGGCCTCGCTGAGACGTTTTTCAACTAGAAGCACCTCAGCGACCCGCCGTGCCTCATCCTCGGCCAATTTTTTCTCTGTTATGTCATAGAGGAAGACATAGTACAAATCACCAACCTTCTCCGTATGCACAAGATGTCCATAGTCTTCAACCCAGCGAATCTGACCGTCCTTACGCTGAATGCGGTAGAGTACGTGATCCTGTTTGTTCGAACTTGCCCTGATCTGTCGGGTGATAGCCTCCTCAACGGCAAACTTATCTTGATGATAGACCATGCCATGAAAAGAGCCTTCCACCAGCGTCATAAATTCGTCCTGCGAGGCGCAGCCAAAGATGTCAAGTGCAGCGGCATTGGCGTACAGGATCTTCTCATCCTTGTCGGCGGTGTAGACAATGAAACCACCCGGCATGCGCTCGGTAACATCTTCAAAAATGGGCATTGCCTGTTCTCCACAATTAAAGTATTTCCCGCAGCATGGCAAAGAGCTTCTCCATGTCAATGGGCTTTGCCAAATGCCCGTTCATGCCTGCTGCCAGGGCATCCCTCTTGTCCTCGTCAAAGGCATTAGCCGTCATGGCCACTATGGGAACATTAGCCCTGCCCGCGTCTTCAAGAGCACGGATGGCCTTGGTGGCCTCATAGCCGTTCATGGTGGGCATCTGCACATCCATGAGCACTACATCGTAATACCCAGGAGCGGCTTTGGCCACCATTTCCACGGCTTCTTTCCCGTCGGTAGCCTGCTCCACCTCAATACCGTTCATGGACAACATGGCGACACCGATTTCCCTGTTGACATCCATGTCGTCCACCAGCAGCACACGCCTGCCGCTGAAGTCCATGGCTTGCGATGCGTCGTCAGTTTTTTCCTGTATGTCCTGACAGCCCAATGCCTTGAGAAGAGATGCCCGCAATTCCGAGGCAAAGATCGGCTTGTTGCAAAATGCCACGATGCCGGCAGCCTGGGCCTCATTCTTGATGTTCTGCCAGTCATACGCTGTCACCAGCACAATGGCTGGGGCCTTCTCGCCTGCTGTCGCAGTAATTTCCTGTGCAACATGCACGCCGGACATGTCTGGCATTTTCCAGTCAATGATGCAGAGCGTAAAGGCATCGCCGCGGTTTCTGGCATTGGTGCAACGCAACAGAGCCTCCTTGCCCGACATGGTCCACTCTGCCCTGATGCCCATGTCTGACAACATGTCTGTAATAGCCTCGCAGGCCGTGTAGTCGTCGTCTGCTACCAAAGCATGCACGTTTTTCAATTCCAATGGCAGCATGGGCATGGTTTCCTGTTCAACAATGGGAAAGTGGAAATTCAGAATGAATTCCGATCCCCTGTCCTTTTCTGTTTCAACGCGAATAGTGCCACCCATGATGTCGACCAGATGCTTGGTAATGGCCATACCCAGACCCGTGCCCTGAATTTTGTTGACAGTTGACGTCTTTTCGCGCTCAAAGGCTTCAAAGACACGCGCTGCAAATTCAGGGGACATACCGATGCCGCTATCTTTGACGCGCAGCTCATAGTTTGCAAGGCCGTTTGCCGAAGAAAGCTGGCAAATATTGACTGCAATCACCCCTCCGGCAGGCGTATACTTAATGGCGTTACTCAATAGATTCAGCAAAATCTGATTCAGACGCAGCTTGTCGCACATGATGTTTTCGTCGCGCACGTTTACGGCATTGATTTCCAGGCTGTGCTGCTTGGCCTCCACCTGGCCGATGATGATGGTGTTCAGATTGTGCAACAGTTCGGGAATACTCATGGGTGCGGGCTGTAATTCCACTTTTCCGCTCTCAATGCGGCTCATCTCAAGCACATCGTTGATAAGCGACAGCAGATGATTGCTGGAGAGCTTGATCTTGTACAGATAGTCACGCACGGTCTCCAAGTCGTTCTTCGTTAGTGCCAAGTCTGTAAACCCTATGATGGCGTTCATGGGCGTACGGATATCGTGCGACATATTAGAGAGGAAGGCACTCTTGGAACGGCTCACCTCCTCCGCCTTGAGTTTTTCCAATTCCACTTTGCGCCGCCGCGTATGCATTAGTGAATATACGCTGAAGATCACGTAGATACTCACCAGAATAAGCAGCATCTGGATGACGCTGTGCTTAAGCAATCGGCTATTAAAGGCGTCCACTTCGCTCCGCAAAAAAACGTCCACGTCGCGCACACTGTCATCTGCAGCATGAGATGCTGCAGATGACAGACGCTTTTCTTCATGCTGGTGATGGTAGGCAGTCACACGTGAGACCATCCCCATTGATGCATCATGTACTTCCTGACGCATCCACATGAGCGACGAAACAAAGATGAAAAACATCATGATAAGCCAGACAAAGGTGGAACGCCCGTAGCGCTCCGTAACGTCGCGCTTGAAAATATGTAAAAAGAAGAGGAAGCCAATAATACCCCACAAGGAAAAAATCAGGTATGACTCTGTAGGCATTGAGGCAATGGACCAAATGTTGGGCACAAAGGTGAAGGCGCAAAATGCCATGCCCAGCCCTATGCCGGCCACGCCCGTGGCATGGTACAAGCCGTTACCCTCACTCTTGGCCTGCTTGTATGCGCAGACCGATACATAGGTGTAGGCAATGGTGGCGCAGATGCTGGTAATATCCACTATCCAGCCGATGGCTGTACGTCCTGCGAAGACAACGATGATTGAGGTGCCCATGATGAACAGATACGCATTTTTGGGTATACCACGTTCTGTCCGCCGACCGAACCATGGCGGCAATATGCCGTCATCAGCCATGGCGCAGGTCATTCGACTCAGGGCAAGGTAGAAGCCAAACATCCCCGTGCCTACCCCACCAATAATGGCTAATCCAAGCACAACTATACCGACAGGGCCCAAATATTGCGATACTGCCTTGAACACGGGCATGGCAACCATATGGGCACTCGCATTGGCATCATTGGCATTTTCCGCCCACAGAGCATAGGTTCCCCAATCCGTAAAGCCAGTAAGCGGCATGGCCCCAACCAGCACAAGTGCCACATACGTCAGCACAGCGGCAACCACGCCTGCAGTCATAAGCCAAAAAAGTAATTTTCGTCGGCACGACATTTCCTCCGTAACATGTGATACTGCCTCAAAGCCCACATAGGCCCAAGGGGCAAGGGCCAAGATATTAAACACCTGAAACAGCGAACTGTTCTTTGGCGCAAAGGGCGGCGTCAAGGCGGCAAGCCCACCATCCAATTGCCCGAAAATGGCCATAAAGCAACCGACGGCCCCAAACAGAAGCACTATGGCAAGCAGGGTATTCAGGGCGACGGCAGTGCGGTTGCGCAGTATGCACAAACAGCCGACGCATAAAATGACGGCGACAGAAAGCAGCACTTCGCCTATATAAACGTCATAGCCAACCAGAGTGTAATGAAAGCCCACCTGCAAGACATTGCCAAAGAAATTGCGCACCAATAATACAAAAGCAGAAGCATTAGCCCAGCTAATGGCCGCGTACACGAGCCAGAGAAACCATGCGCAAAGGAAAGCGTGATCGTTGCCGAGCACTGCTTTCACATAGCCAAAGGCTCCACCCGGGCAGGAATACCTTTGCGCCATATAATGGTAGTTGACGGCAATGACTACCATGGCAAGCCCACCGAGCGTCAGGGCGATCGATGCCCCCAATGGCCCGGCTTTGGGAAGGAAGGCAGTGCCAGGCATGATGAAGGCGCCCCAGCCTACGGCACAACCGAAAGACATGGCCCAGACGGCCAGTGGTGAAAAACGTCTCGCAGGTGAATTGAGTTTAGCCATAACATCCTCATAAAAATTGCCATACTCTCTGTATTCATAGAAATAGCCAAGGTCGACAGATCACGCAATGCTTTTTCCCTCTTGCGATACAGAATCCGGCACATTGCATCCTGCATGCCCTCGCGAGCTGGCATACTGAGACTTGCCATCCTCGTACATTATACGTAAAAATATTTTTTTCAATTGCAACCATGCCTGCGGCAAACTTGCCAAACCCCTGCAGCGCTTCACCGCTGCAGTTCCACGAGGTAGAGCATCATGCCCCAAAAGGGTCCGCATATTTCCATTTCTCCCGACTATGTGGTCAACCGCATCCTGCGCATCAATATTGACGATTTCGCAGAGTGGCCGGAATCTGTCCGCAATCTGGCCATAGCCATTGCAGAAGAACTGTTTCTTGTCGCCTACAATCCCTTTATCAATGCTGAAACCGTACGCAACAGTGTGGGTGACAGCTTTGAAAAGGCTTCGGTATCGCTGGCGCACTACTATGCCACTGCCATCAGCGAAGGCATCACTATTTTCTGGTCAGCCTACGAAGCCGAAGCAGATTTTCGCGCAAACCTGGTTGATGCGCTGCACAAAATTTTGCCCGACGAATGTATTCTCACAAATCCTGCGGCCCTGGTGGAGACCGCCACTGACGCAACGGACCTGCGTATGGAACTGCCTTTGCTGGTGGTTGAGCCTGACACCACCGAGCAGGTGTCAGCACTCGTGCGCTTGGCCAATGACATGAAATTTGCGCTCATTCCCCGCGGCGGCGGCTCGGGCATGACGGGCGGAGCCGTGCCCGCACGCAAACGCACGCTCATTGTCAGCCTTACACGACTTACACGCATTGGCCCCATAGACCTTGAGGCTATGACCGTCACCTGCCAGGCCGGTGCCATAACCCAGGCCGTAGCCAATGCCGTGAACGCGCAGGGTGCGCTCTTTTCCGTTGACCCGGCTTCCAAGCAGGCTTCCACCGTGGGCGGCAATGTTTCGGAAAACGCCGGCGGCCCCAGCGCCTTTGAGTACGGCACGACACTGGACAATCTGCTCTGGTGGCGCATGGTCACACCTACCGGTGAAATCATCACCGTGGAGCGTGAAAACCATCCCCGCCATAAGATCATGCCTGAAGAAAATGCGGTTTTTGTGGTTAAGGATGTGAGCGGCGGTGTGCGCAATGTGGTCCATTTGCGTGGTGACGAGATACGCCTGCCGGGCCTTGGCAAGGATGTGACCAATAAAGTGTTGGGCGGGCTGCCCGGCATGCAGAAGGAAGGTGTAGACGGCATCATTACTGAAGCCTGCTTCATCATCCACCCCAAGCCCAAATATAACCGCGTCATGGTGCTGGAGTTCTTCGGGCGTTCCATGCAGCCCGCTGCCATAGTGGTACGCGAACTGGTGGATCTGCGCAACCGTATACGCCGGGAAGGAGATTATGCCCACCTCTCGGCCATGGAGGAATTCAACGCCAAATATGTTCAGGCCATTGAATACAAACGTAAATCGCAAAAATATGATGGTCTGCCCATTTCTGTCATCATCCTTCAAGTGGACGGCGACGATCCCTATCTGCTTGACAAATGTGTGGGCGACATTGTCAGTGTGGTAGAGCAACAGAAAAATGTGGACATCATCGTCGCAGCCGACGACAAGGAAGGTGACCATTTCTGGGAAGATCGTCACAGGCTCTCGGCCATTGCCAAGCGGACCTCCGGCTTCAAAATGAACGAGGATGTGGTCATACCCATGCACCGCATTCCCGACTTCGCCCTGTTTCTGGAGCAGATCAACCTGGAGTGCACGGCAGCAGCCTACCGTCGTGCCCTACAGGAAGTGGGACGTCTGCCCGGCTTCCCCATGGAAGAAAAAGAATTCAACCGTGAGTTTTCGCAGGCATCCAAGGCTGCCCTTGGGGATGTTCCCGTCACTGATCTTTCCGATTCAGAACTTCTTGCCCACGCGAGAAGCTTTCTGGACACTCTCAAGGCCAAGTATGCCCATCTTGCAAAAAAAATAGACCGCATTGCACAGTACATGGAGGCAAGCCGCATTGTCGTGGCAAGTCACATGCACGCCGGTGACGGCAACTGCCATGTGAATATACCCGTTAATTCCAACGACGCCCATATGCTGGAGGAAGCCGAAGAAACAGCGGCCCGCGTTATGGCGGAATGTCAGGAGATGGGTGGTGAGGTTTCCGGCGAACACGGCATCGGCATCACTAAGATTGCCTTTTTAGGCAAAGATAAAATGGACGCCCTGCGCGCCTTCAAAGAGCGCGTGGATCCCCGCGATGTCATGAACCCGGCTAAACTCGTTTATCGCGAGCTGCCTGTGCGTCCCTTCACCTTCTCCTTCAACCGCCTTATCCGCGACATCCATGAGAGTGGTCTGCCCGATAAGGAAAAACTCATCAGCCTGCTCACGTCCATTCAGGTCTGCACACGCTGTGGCAAGTGCAAGCAGGTCTGTTCCATGTGCTATCCCGAGCGCTCCATGCAATACCATCCCCGCAATAAAAACATGGTGCTGGGCATGCTACTGGAGGCCGTGTACTACAGCCAGGTTAATAAGGGCAATATTGACGAACCGCTGCTCAAGGCCCTGCGCGACGTGGTGGAGCACTGCACCGCCTGTGGCCGATGCATGGCCAATTGCCCTGTAAAAATTCCCTCCGGTGAGGTGGCGCTGACCCTCCGTGCCCTGCTGGAGCACGAAGGCGCAGGGGGGCATCCCATCAAGGAACATGCCCTGGAATGGCTTGTGCATGACATTCCCCGCCGCGTGCCCAAGGCAGCTAAAATGGCCTCTCTGGGTCAGAAAATGCAAAACAAGTTTCTTGGTTTCGTACCCGACATGTGGAAACGGCGGATGAAAAGTCCGCTCTTTTCCGGCCGTGGACCCAAGATGGGCTATACAAATCTATACGAATCCTTAAAGCTGCATCGCGGCTCCATTTTCTCTCCTGCCGACCCCGTGCCGGGCATGCCCTGCGTGCTCTATTTTCCTGGTTGCGGAGGAGCGCTCTTTTATGACCGCATTGGCATGTCCTCGCTCATGCTCCTGCTTACGGCTGGTTTTGCCGTGGCCCTGCCACCCCGGCATCTGTGCTGCGGTTTCCCCTTACTTGCCGCAGGCATGGACACCGCCTTTGAAGACAATATGGCCCAGAACAGACAGTATCTGGCCTCCATGCTGCGCAACCTTGCCAAACAGGGCTTTGACTGTAAACACCTTGTCACGGCCTGTGGCTCGTGCCGTGACGGCTTGGAACGTCTGCACATGGAAACCCAGTTTCCTGAAATCAGCCAACGCGACGTGGGGCAGCTCGTCCTGCCACTGCTGAAGGATGTTCCTCGCAAGGGCCAGTTGCCGGAGGGAAGCTGCGCCATCTATCACGGTGCCTGTCACTGCGAGTGGGCAGAGGTACACAAGCTCAAGGGGCAGGGAGAACTCATCAAAGCGCTGCAGGCCTTCAGCGGAGCCACGTTTACGCTAAATCCAGGCTGCTGCGGCGAATCCGGCATGGGGGCCATGACCTCGCCGGACATCTACAATTTGCTGCGCTCCAGAAAACAGATACGCCTCGCTGAAGCCTTTGGAGAGTGTGACGGGCCTGTCATTGTGGGTTGCCCTTCCTGCAAGATCGGCATCGGCCGCTGCTGCATCAACCTGCGTGACAAGCGCCCGGTATTGCATACGGTGGAATGGATTGCAGGCCAGCTTGACGGAGAGGACCGCCGCCAGAGCTTCCGCAAAAAGGTCAATGAAGTACGCGGTGAGGTGCGCGTAATCCCGCTCGCGCAAGATATGCGTGCCGTTTAGCCTCGGCATGCGCGACGCTCTCTGTGTTAGTACGCATTGCGGATTTGCGCATGCTGCCGCAGAAATCTGCAGGGTCTGGCCGCGTCAGGCAAGCGCAAACCATTGTCCCCAGGGAGCCGCCTGCACTATTGTAGTTACACGACGAAAAAAATCCTGCACTTTTTCTTGAGGCATATGCGCCGGCAGGGCATATCGCTCACGATACCAGGGCAGAGTTCTTTCGAGTGCCGCGTGCATGAAGGCATACTCTGGAATCAGCATATCGTGCGGACGACTTGTAGTTGGATCTTCTCCCGGCAGGCAGGGCCGACCAAAGGCAACATACTGACGGCAGGCAATAGGACGCACGGGATAGACCATGCAACGCCCCCCACACAAAAAAGGGCAGGGATGCTTCAGGCTTTCCCTCCCGCCCAGAAAAAGGATAAAGGCCCTCTGCTGTGAGCGACGTTGTTCGGGTGACAGTGCATGACGAACATAGGCCTCCAGCACAAGCAATTCCAACGGCGTTGCCGGTATGGGCTGGCAACAGCAATGGTCGCAACCGGCACTGCAGGCCGGGACCTCGCCGCGTCGGGTAATCGCCTGCTCAAGGCCATATTCTACCACTGCAAAGGCGTCCAACATAAGACTGCTGTCAGGGCAGACACGTTCCAGCGTGCGGTCTGTATAGCGCCCGCGCGCCATTGCTGCATTCCAGCCTAGTATCGCCAAGTCCTTATCCCGTTATATTGCGCCACTGCAAACAGGGGAATGAGCCTCCGGTGCAGGGCATTGCCATCTTTTTCTATCCCAAGTACGTATCAAGGCAGGATGTCCACCCACAAAGGACACCCTGCCTTGGTATGTACGTTCTGCGCCAGCTGCGCGCCTATAGCCGGTAACTCTCAGGCATTGGCAGCCTTGAGCATTTCTTCCACCATGGTGAGGGAGGGAGTAGCGCCAGCGTCAAGCCCGCAAAGCCCCCGCACAGCCAGCATGAGCAGATCAAACTTGAGGGAGATCTCGGTGACGCCGTTGTGAATAATGCAGGTATCGTCATGCATGGTCAGCTTGTAGGCATGCCTTGTACGCTCATGCCCGCAGGAACGCACGATATAGTACACCTGCTCGTTCTGATCAGTCACATAGAGTTTTTGCCGCGTGAACATACCGAGCGCCTCGTCATACCATGAGCACTCGGAAAAAAGCCGACCGCGAAAGGTAAAATCACAGCCGTTGTCATGTTTCAGGCAGATATCATCCATGTCTCTCTGCGCGTTCATTCAATCCCTCCACGGCCTCCGGCCGAACTGACTACCCGGCCTTCTACATATGCGCTCAAGGCAAGCTATCACTGCTAAGGAAGCATTGTCAATGAATCGCAGTGAAGAACAACAAGGACGCACTCATATTTTATTTGTATTTTCAAATAGTTATTAAAATAACACAAAAAAATATTCCTGTATCTTTGCGGTTTTTCAACTTCCTCTACAAGAGTCGAAAAAAAACTCTTAACAAAGTCTATAATTCATATAAAAAATTTCTACTATTGTCTATTGGTTATACATGGCCAAAAACAGTCCGAATCCTGCATCTGCAACAGTACAGGCAGTTGCATCTTACCCCTGTGAAGGCGCATGTAAGGCAAAGCACGCATACGCCCTTGCCACGGGAGAATCGGGGCTCATGGCATCAAGATGTGTGCCGAAAGCACAGACAGGGGCAGCCACAGGAGTGCTGGGCAGGCGCCAATCTGGGCCGGTACCACGGCTTGTCTCCTCAGGAGGCGCCAGCTGCAGACCACGGCGCCCCATGAGCAGCTCCACCTTAACCCCAGAGAACACAGGCCCTTCCATAAAGGCATTTACGCGCTCCAAGATTTCACCGCTCATGTAGTGCAGTTCCTGGACCAGCATGGCATCTTCGACGCCAATATGCAGCACTTCGCCATGTCGGCCCAGAGGTTGGGCCAAGGGCGCCAGTTCCGGCCCCATGACCATTTCCCAGTTCAGCCACAGCTGGCGTAGGCGCTCCCGAGCCTGCCCATCACCAGGGACCATGCCCAGAGCGGCCAGCACGGCGGGCAACACGTCACAGGCCTGCACAGGGCCGGAATCTTCCTGCCGTTTACGATGCACGGCCATGACAACCAGCCTTCTTGTAGGGGCAGAGACAGTTGACCATAGGCATATGTCCTGATATGCGTAGGTAATTGATATTCAACAGCTCTGCATAAAGTGCCATCGGCGTTACTGTCCGTCAATCGCAAATTCTCCCAGAACATTGTTGTGCACCTCCAAGTGACGCCTGCACGGCTGTGCAAGGAAATAGTCCAAACCATAAAAGGAATTTCTGATGACTCAAGCATTGAACCTGAACCTTGACTACAAAGTAGCAGACATCTCTCTGGCGGATTTTGGCAAAAAGGAAATGCAGCTTTCTGAAAAAGAAATGCCCGGCCTCATGGAATGTATCAAAAAATACGGCCCCCAAAAGCCGCTCAAGGGCTTCAAGGTAACGGGCTCCCTGCACATGACCATCCAAACGGCCATGCTCATCAAAACCCTGTATGAACTGGGGGCAGACATCCGCTGGGCCTCCTGCAACATTTTCTCCACCCAAGATCATGCGGCAGCGGCCATTGCTGCTCAGGGCATGGCCAAGGTTTTCGCCTGGAAGGGTGAAAGTCTGGAAGACTACTGGTGGTGCACAGAAATGGCCCTCACATGGCCCGATGGCAGCGGTCCGGACCTCATCGTTGATGATGGCGGCGATGCCACGCTGCTCATACACAAAGGTGTCGAGGCCGAAAACAACCCCGCCATGCTTGACCAGCAGACCGACAACAAAGAATTTCAGTGTATTCTTGACCGCCTGAAATTGCGTCTCAAGGAAGATCCGCAGCACTGGCACAAGGTTGCATCGCATGTGCGTGGTGTGTCGGAAGAAACCACCACCGGTGTACACCGCCTCTACCAGCTGGAGAAGGAGGGCAAGCTGCTTTTCCCGGCTGTAAACGTCAACGATTCCGTAACCAAATCCAAATTTGACAACCTCTATGGTTGCCGGGAATCCCTGGCCGACGGCATCAAGCGTGCCACAGACGTCATGGTGGCCGGCAAGGTCGTGGTGGTGGTTGGTTATGGAGATGTGGGCAAGGGTTGTGCCCAGTCCATGCGTGGTTTTGGTGCCCGTGTCCTTGTTACGGAAATTGACCCCATATGCGCCCTGCAGGCCGCCATGGAAGGTTTTGAAGTCACCACGGTGGAAGACGCCCTGCCTGTGGGCGACATCTTTGTCACCTGCACGGGCAACTACCATGTCATTACAGGCAAACACATGGAAGGCATGAAGGACGAGGCCATTGTCTGCAATATCGGGCATTTCGACAGTGAAGTGGAAATGTCCTACCTGGAGAACACCCCGGGCTGCGTCAAAATCAATATCAAACCGCAGGTGGACAAATGGACGCTTTGCTCCGGCCGCAGCATCATCGTGCTTGCCGAAGGGCGCCTGGTCAACCTGGGCTGCGCCACAGGGCACGCCAGCTTTGTCATGTCCAACAGCTTCACCAACCAGACTCTGGCCCAGCTCAAACTGGCCTCGGAATCTCTGGAAAAAAAGGTCTATGTACTCCCCAAGGAACTGGATGAAGAAGTGGCCCGTCTGCACCTGGCTCGCCTCGGCGCCAAGCTGACCGTCCTTACCCAGGAACAGGCCGACTATATCGGCGTCAAGATAGAGGGGCCGTACAAGGCTGACCACTATCGCTATTAGTGCATCAATGCAAAAATGGCGGGCAGTTGCACCTGCTGCCGCCCGCCACACTGCATTCCCTTGAATACGACGACCATGCGCACAGTGATCATCCATACCGACGGCTCCTGTCTGGGCAATCCAGGCCCCGGTGGCTGGGCTGCTGTGCTCAGGCTTGACGGCAGGGACTATCGCAAGGAAATCAGCGGAGGCTTCCGTTTGACTACCAACAACCGCATGGAGATCCTGTCCGTCATTGAGGCACTTAGCATCCTGCGCGAGCCCTGTGTGGTGGAGCTCTATACTGATTCCGCCTATGTGCGAAACAGCGTCGAGAAACGCTGGCTCTGGGCATGGCAAAAAAGGGGCTGGATCAAGGCCGACAAAAAACCCGTGCTTAATGCAGACCTGTGGCAACGCCTGTTGCCCCTGCTCACGGCCCACACAGTGCATCTGCACTGGCTGAAAGGGCATGCCGGCCATCCCGAAAACGAACGCTGTGACGCCCTGGCCCGCAGTGAGGCGGCACGTCATGACCTGCCGCCCGACCTGGGCTATGCCTGATAGCGTCGCCCTGCCAATGCGGCAGGGGGCCCAATGAGGCGTTATGCAACAACGGCAGGGCCGCTATGCCCACAGTTTTTCCTGACAATCCCCTTTCTGCCACAGGACTTTGGACTGCTCTGGGCTGGCCCATGCTGCGCCTGCTCCTGGGGCTGGCGACGGGCCTGCTTTTGGCCAATCTGCTTGAAGCACTGCACTGGACGCGGCGCTTGGCGCTGCTGGCCGCGCCCCTTGCGCGTGCAGCCCATTTCCAGGAAACAGCGGGAGCCGCTTTCTCTCTGGCCTTTGTCTCCCCTGCCGCCGCCAACGGGCTGCTCTCCACCTGCCACAAGCAAGGCGGAATCTCTGGCAAAGAACTGATGCTGAGCAACCTCTGTAACAGCCTGCCCGCCTATCTCACGCATACGCCCACCATTTTCCTGCTCACCTGGCCCGTGCTGGGCCCGCCTGCCCTTATTTATGTAGGGCTGACCCTGATGGCCGCTGCAGGACGAACCGGAGCCACAGTGCTGCTCGCCCGCCAGCTTCTGCCCCCACCGCACAGGCAGATTATGCCATGCGCAGAACCTGCGAGCACCGGCCCCGCACTCTCCGCAGCGCTACACAAGGCATGGCAGCGTTTTTTGCGACGTCTGCCCAAACTCATCGGGTTTACAGCGCCCATGTATGTGCTTATGTTCTTTTTGCAACGTTACGGCTTTTTTGCCGCTGCCGAGCAATGGTTGGCCACGCATATGGACTGGCTTGCCTTTCTCAAGCCGCAGGCCATGAGCGTCATTGTGCTGCATTTGGCGGCAGAACTTGGCGCCGCCCTTGGTGCGGCTGGCAGCGTGCTGCAATCAGGCGGCCTTGACGCCCGGGACGTGGTGCTGGCGCTTATGGTGGGCAACATTCTCTCTACGCCCATGCGCGCCATCCGCCACCAGTTGCCGGCCTATGCCGGGTTTTACAGCCCCGGCCTTGCCCTGCGCCTCATTGTGGCGAACCAGGGCGTACGGGCTGTCAGCATGGCGCTTGTAACCATTGGCTATTACTGCTTGACATGAAGATTCCCCCTGGGGAAAACACCCAACATTCTTACCATGGACACCCACATGCCTGCATACACACACGAGATAGGACACGGCACCCCCACTGTGACAGTGCTGTTGCAGCCTGAAGAAAAACAACTCTCCCTGCCCCGTCCCAAAACTGCGCGCCAACTGCTGACAGCCCTGGGGCTGGCAGAAGAGACAGCCCTTGTGGCCCGCCATGGAGAATTGCTTACGCCAGACCGCCACATCTGGCCCAACGATACGATCCTGGTGCGCAAAGTGGCCTCCTCTGGCTGATCCCTTTTATTCCGCGTGAATGCCATGTTGAACCTTGATATCGCCCAGGCCTTAAGTGCCATAGCAGTGGCTGCAGTTCCCGCGCTGCTGGGTATCATCCTGCATGAAGTCGCCCATGGATGGATGGCCGCTCGCTGTGGTGACCCCACTGCCAGGATTCTTGGCCGCCTCACCCTGAACCCCCTGCCCCACATCGACCCCGTAGGTCTGCTTGTCTTTGCGCTTACGAGCATTTCCGGAAGCTTTGTCTTTGGCTGGGCAAAACCCGTTCCCGTGGATCCCAGGTATTTCCGCAATCCCGCAAAGGATATGATGCTGGTTGCGCTGGCAGGGCCCATGACAAACTTTTTGCTGGCCATTTCTTTCGGTCTTCTGCTCTGGGGCACACTGCATGTTTTTGCACCACAAACATGGCAGCACAGCAGCACCTATATATACACGCTCAAAACACTGCAGATGGGCATCATTATCAATTTCGGTCTTGGCTGGCTCAACCTCGTGCCCATACCGCCGCTGGACGGCAGCAAGATTGTGGCGTATTTTTTGCCTCGGAATATGGTGCTGCCCTATCTGCGCCTTGAACGTTATGGCTTTGTCATCCTTTTAGTGCTGCTGTTCACAGGGGCGCTTGGCGCGGTGCTCAGCCCCATGGTCAGTGGCTGTGCCCTGGGCCTGCTCTCCCTGCTTGGCATCGTATAGGCCGTAGATGCTCCGTACAGGCAGCCCGTCTGGATGCTCCATCCCCAGGGGGAAGACGTGAAATTTGTTGCCATTGATTACGGCCTTGCCCGCACTGGCCTCGCGGTATCCGACCCGGAAGAACGCCTGGCCCTTCCCCTGGATACCCTGCAACTAAAAAAATTTTCCAACCGGAAGGCCTTTCTGGATGCACTGGCGCAACGCATACGTGTCACGGGTGCGCAGGCCGTGGTTATGGGTTTGCCCCTCATGCCGGACGGCACCGAGAGCCTGACGACACGGCAGGTGCGCAATGTGACCGAACGCCTTAAGCGACGCGTGTCGCTGCCCTTTTTCTACATGCCAGAGGAACTCAGTTCGGAAGAAGCCTGGGCTGATCTGCGCGAGGTCGGCCTCGCCCGTGGCAAGCGTAGGGCTGTGCTGGACCAGCAGGCTGCCGTACGCATTCTTTCCTCCTTCCTGGCACTTGCGCCGCAACAACGGAGCCCCGTATGAAAGCATTGCTGCGCGCACTGGGCATTCTTTTGCTGCTGGGCCTGGCCGGAGGCGGCTGGCTGGCCTATGAGGCCCATATATTCCTTACTGCAGTTCCGGAACAGCCCGGGCGTGAACTGTATTTTGACGTAACGCCCGGTGCGCGTCTGGCCCAGGTAGCCACGGCACTGGTGGAAAAGGGGCTCGTGACAGATGCCAGCAAATTCACCCTGCTGGCCCGCTGGAAACAGTGGGACAACCGCCTTCAGGCGGGCCGTTTCGCCCTGAACACCGGTTGGCCCCCTGACAAAATCCTGCATGAGCTGGTCAACGGCAAACCCGTGCTCTACCGGGTCACCATACCAGAAGGGCTGACATGGTGGCAGACTGCCAAAATCCTGGAAGAAGCCGGGCTTGCGCGTCCTGCAGATTTTTACACGGTCATTACCAGCCCTGACTTCCTGACGCACTACGGCATTCCCTTTGCCAGCGCAGAAGGTTTTCTCATGCCCGACACCTATTTATTGAAAAAAAATGACGTACTGGATACGGCCCAAGCCCGTGCCGTTGCGGGACGCATGGTGGACAATTTCTGGCGCAAGGCAGCCGCACTCTGGCCCAATGGCAAACGCCCCGGCAAGGAAACACTCAAAACCTGCGTGATCCTCGCCTCCATCGTGGAAAAGGAAACTGCAGTGGATGCTGAACGCCCGCGTGTGGCCGGCGTATATCAGAACCGCCTTGACCGCGGCATGCTGCTGCAGGCAGACCCTACAGTTATCTACGGCCTGGGCAAAGACTTTGATGGCAACCTCCGCCGCAAGCATCTGGATGACCCTGCCAATCCCTATAACACCTATCAGCGTTCCGGCCTGCCGCCCGGCCCTATCTGCTCCTTCGGCACAACAGCCCTGGCCGCCGCCCTGCAGCCCGAAGCCCATGCCTACCTCTACTTCGTGGCCAAGGTGGACGGCGGCGAACATGCTTTTTCCACAAACCTCAACGACCACAACAAGGCCGTACGGCGCTATCTGCAAAACAGGCGCAGCAGCAATGCCAGCACTCAAACACGCGCCAGATGATCCCTAACGAGGAGACAGCGATGAAGTATCTTATCGTCGAAGATTTTTCCGGCCAGGCCGTGCCCTTCATCTTTCCCCGCCGCGTGGACCACTGTGACATGCGGGAACAGCTGCCTTACAGCCGTGTAATCTCAGCCGGCGTTGCGGAACTGGGACCACACGGCTTTGTATGCAACGGCGGCAACAGCGAACTGGGTCTCAAAGCCAGACCACTGGAGGACGCAGCCATACTGGCCGAAGCCCTGCGACAGCGCTGACAGGTTGTTGTAGCATCGCCATGCCGCGCCTTCCCCCCAATGCAGCCTCACTTGGCAGCGCCATCGAACGCACCCCGGGCCTTGTCATCGGGGGTACGAGCAGCAATGCCGGCAAAACCGTATGTACCCTCGCACTGCTCTGCGCCCTGCGTCAACGCGGCATTGCCACTGCTGCTGCCAAGGTGGGACCGGATTATATAGACACGGCCTTCCATGCTGCTATCACGGAACGCCCTGCCGCTAATCTGGACGCGTGGATGTGCCGCGAAACCGCCCCGACCCCAAGAGAACGGGCCAATACAGCTCCACGCCCCGGCCTTTGCCGTATTATAGAGCGCATGTATACGCCCCTGGGCACATCCCCCCCCGACCTGCTCGTCATTGAGGGAGCTATGGGCCTGTATGACGGGGGCCAGGGCGGTGCTGGCAGTACGGCACGGCTGGCCGCGCAGCTGAGCCTGCC
>CAJOMG010000017.1:32968-38589 GCA_905235595.1 uncultured Desulfovibrio sp.
CTTATTTCTGGTTTTTTACGCTATGGCCCGCCGCAACAGAAAGTACGCTTTCTGGGCATACTCTGCACCCATGTAGGCAGTGCACAACATGCTGCCCTGCTGCGGCAGGCGCTGGCTCCCGTTGTAAAAGCATGTGGCACTCCCCTGCTGGGCCTGCTGCCTCGCCAGGGCGCACCCGATCTGCCGGCCCGCCATCTGGGGCTCGTACAGGCACATGAGGCCCTGCAGGCCATTGAGAGGGAAGCTCTGGCCAACTGGTTTGAGACGCACTGCCATGTGGACAGGCTGCTGCAACTGCTGCGCGCACCACGCCGCAAAATATGCAGCACAGGGTCAGAAACGGCAGCACACTTTTTTCCCCCACGCCGCTGCTACCACAACAAAAAAACGCGTCCCCTGCTGGGCATTGCCTGGGACGAGGCCTTCAACTTTTGCTATGCAGATCTGCCCGCCCTGCTGGCCGAACTGGGCGCACGCATAGCCTTCTTCTCTCCCCTGCGGGACGCTGGCCCGCCCTCTGGCTGCGCGGGCCTGTACTTCCCCGGCGGTTATCCGGAACTGCACGCCGCACGCCTGGCTGCCAACGCATCCATGCGTGCGTCCTTGCAGCTCCTGGCTGCAGAGGGGCTGCCCATGTACGGAGAATGCGGGGGCTATATCTACCTCATGCAGAGCGTACGCGTGGGTGACACAGTCCATGCCATGTGCGGTCTGCTGCCACGCTCCTGCACGCTTGGGCAGCAGCGCGCGGCCCTGGGCTACCGGGCAGGTCTGTCCCTCCCGGGCTGGCCGTCGCCTACCTACAACGGCCAGAAAGTCCTGTGGGTGCGCGGCCATGAATTCCACTATGCCCGAGAGGATACACCACCCCTAACGCAGCAGCACAGCACTGCCACAGCGTCCACAGGCACTCCCCTCTGGCGTCTGTACGACAGCCGGGGTACATTTATGCATGATGAAGGATGCCGGGCAGGGACTGTGGCCGGCAGCTGGCTGCACTGCTACCCGGAAGGAGCCCGCCGTTTCTGGCGAGCCTGGCTGCACACCCTCACAAGCCATCCATGAACCACGCGAGACACCCATGCCCCAAGCCACCATGCCACCGGCCACACACCTTGACCCTGCCGCCACACCCGAAGAAATAGAGGCTCGCTCCTTTGCGATCATTGATGCGGAGCTGCCCGAACCGCGGCCTTTTGCAGGCGACCTTTGGCGCGTTGCGCGACGCTGTGTGCATACCATGGGTGATGTGGATATTGTTACGGCATTGCGGTTGGACACAGCTGCCCTTGAGGCAGGGGTAACCGCCCTGCAGGCCGGGTGCACTGTGTTTACAGATACACGCATGGCCGCCGCTGGTCTGCCCCTGCGCCGCCTGACCCCTCTTGGGGTCACGGTGATGCCCATCATGGCGCTGCCGGGGTTGGATGCAATGGCACGCGCCGGCCATACCACGCGTTCCCGCGCCGGACTTCTGGCCATTGCCCCACACATGGCAGGTGCCATTGTTGTCATTGGCAATGCACCAACGGCCCTGTTGGGCCTGCTGGATATCCTCACCCGGGGCACACCACCTCCGGCCCTGATTGTGGGCATGCCCGTGGGCTTTGTGAATGCCGCCCAAGCCAAAGAACTGCTGCACCAAAGCCCGTGGCCGCATTTTACCCTGCTGGGCCGCAAGGGCGGCTCCGCCGTTGCCGCAGCCTGCGTCAACGCCCTGGCGGATATTGCCCTTGCACGACAGCAATCCACCGACAAGTGATGCGAAACACACAGGCATGCCGGCGCAAAACCACCTACCTTCCGGATATGGCAGACGGGCGGCCAAGTCTTGATACACTTGGCGGCTACTTGCCGTGCATCTTGAGCATGGCGTCAAGAGCGTTCAGTTCCGCCGTATAGTTAATGGCATCATTCTGCAGCATATTCTTGCGTTCATCGGCAAACGCCGTGGACATACGCCCCAGTATTTCACCACTCCGGACGAGCGCGGCAGCTACATCCTCCTGCCCGCTGTTCTCGGCAGCCAGGCGCACATATTCGTCCACTACCCTGTGTGTAGCCTGCAGGTAGCGGCCCAGAAACTTGTGCCCCGCGGGCACATCTGCAGGGTCCTTGCGCATGCACTCCACAATACCCAGCGCCGAGGCAACAATGCTTTCCACATGCAGCGCCAGCTCGGCAGGCAGAGAAGTTTTCTTAAACAGCAACTGCCGTGCGGCATCCTCATAACCAGCCATGCGCCCGGCATCGTCTGTAGCGCCTGCCGTAGTACCCTTCTTTGCATCTGCCTTACAACGCTGCAGGGCCTCCAGCAAAGCCGCATTACAATCCCTGATATCAGCGAGCAGTCCGTCCAGCTGCGGCATACGGCTTGCCATACTGTTCCACCGGGCTGAGCGCAAGACCTTTTTTGCCAGCGCGTTGCCGGCATCGCCCCTGAGGGCGCGTATTTCATTGACGCTGTCTTCCACTTTGCGGCTGACCGCGTCCACACGCTCCACAAGGGCATAGCCCGCGGCGTTGGCCGCATGTACTCCTTTATAAGCCGTGGCCTGTGACAGCAGGAGCTCTCCCAGCTGCTGCGCCTCGTCCGGCAACACGCGCCAGGAAGTGGCGCGGTGCAGGCGCTCCAGGGCCTCGTCCAGCATACGGTGGTGGATGGCTTCCCCCTGCGATCGACGGTACACCGCCATGGCGACAACACCGGCTATGGTCACCACAGGTATGGACAGCAGGGGCCACAGGGGAATACGCCAGAGCATAATGTCCTGAAGCAGTGTGCTTATGCTCATGACCAGCATGGGGGCAACGGCCCATTCCCAGCCAAAGCTGCCCCGGCAGCCCCACAAGCGCTGTATCCATGTTTGCAGGCCACCCCAGAGGAAGACCAGCGGCCAGGGTATGCCCAGCAGCACCAGCAGCACGGCCTGAGCCCCGCCCAGCAGGGTGGGTATATACCATGCGGCCTCTCGCGGATTGCCCCGCGGCAACAGACAGATAAGGCCAATATAGACACCAACTATCGTGCTTGTTGAGTCCGGCAATATGCTTGTGGCTGCTTCGCCCACAAGCCCCGCCACCGTAAGGGCGACCAAATGCACCAAAATGCGCCGCCCTATCTGGCCCAGCGCCATCACTACCTTGCCGTAGGCTGATACCAGCGTGTCACTGAGGGATGCCATGGTCACACGCCCGTCAGTTTCGCGCTACGGGTTCTGCAGGTGCTTCCTGCGCTGCGGCAATGGCGGTTTCGCCATGCGCACCTTCTATGATATCCTTGCTTTTCTGCTGGGCCATGCCCAAGAGCTGGTTGCGCAGATCGTTTTCCATGTTTTCCAGTTCCTTTTCCGTGGCGCGGCGGCGTTCACGACCTTCGCGGGCAATGTTCATGGTTTCCTCAATGGTGGCCAGCAATTTCTGGTGTACGGTCTTCAGGGATTCCAGATCAACAATGGAACGCTCCACCTCCCGTGCTGTTTCCACGGTAGACTGCTGGAGCATTTCGGCATTCTTGACCAGCAGGCTGTTGGTGGTATCGGCCACGTTCTTCTGCAGCCTGGCTGCCGCCTGCTGCCCGTGAATGGAGAGAGCCAGCACCATCTGGTTTTTCCAGATGGGTATGGTGGCAAGGATGCTTGTCTGAATCTTTTCGGCCAGGGTCTGGTCGTTGCTCTGCAGCATGCGTATCTGCGGCGCTGTCTGAAGGGTGATGGTGCGTGAAAGCTTCAAATCGTGCAGGCGGCGTTCAAAACGGCTCAACCTGTCAGCATAGTCGCGCAAATTCTGCGCAGCCAAACTGCCGGGCTGCGCCTGTGCCTCAGCCTCCAGTTTGGGCAGTTCTTCTTCCCGCGCCCTGGCCAGGCATTCTTCTCCAGCCTGAATATGCGCGCTCAGATTCTCGTAAAAACTTTTGTTGTGGGTGTAGAGCTGCTCCAGCACTTCTATATCCTTGAGCAGGCTGAATTTGGCATCTTCCAGTTTTTCTGAAATGCCGTCTACCTGTGACAGCACCGTGTCAAACTGCTGCACTGTACGTTCCACCGTATTGAAAAAACGACCCACCAGCGGCAAGGATTCCAGAAAACTCTTCTTTTCGCCGGAAATGGCCTCCAGGTCCACGTCCTTCACCTTCAGCATAAGCTCGGCCAGATTCTCACCCACTGGGCCAGAATCCTTCACCCGCACATTTCCAAGGAGTGAATCTGCAAATTTTGCAATGTCCTCCATGGTTTTGGCACCATAGCTCAAGGTCAGGGTAGGATCACTGAAATCAATGGCAGCAGCAGCTTCGCGCACCTTCGCTTCAGCGATGGGGGCCGCCTCAAGGGAAACAAGTTCGTTCTGGGACATGGCATCCTCGTTGTGTTTGGTTACATTGCACCATTTGTGTCACTGAGCGGCCCGGTGCCGCCGGCCCGGGGCGCTTCGTCCCGCCCTCGGGTATCAACAATATGTGCATCCGTGATTGTTTCTTCAGACACTCCAGCCGCATCCGGGTGGGACGCGCCTCCCTCTCCTGCTGGTGGCAGAGCGTCAACTGCAAGTACCTGTGCGCCGATGGCCCGGGGCTGCCCCTCCTGCTGCAGCAGGGGCACACTGCCCTTATCCACAAGCACGATGCCCGTACGCTCCAGCACTTCACGCCGGTACGCATATTCCTCCTGCAAATGGTGGTGGCGGTACATAAAACAACGGTGTACCAGATAGCACACCGCAATCACGATGGCAAAACTGCCAGCCAGCCAGGGAATATAGGGCGTCAGTGCGCTGCCAAGACGTTGCAGGGTCGAAAAGGCGCCGTCCACAAAAAACAGGGCTACTCCCAGGAGCAAGATGCCAAGCAACAGCACGACCGTGGGCGCATTGCGGATAATGGCGTAAAACCGCTGCCAGCGTTCTGGAACCTGTGCTGCATCCGCAGGGCTGCCCTGCCCTGTGGGGTTTGTGTCCGCCTCTCGGCCGAGCATGTGGCCGACAAAGGAGCCGGCCAAATGCAGAATGAGCAGAAGGCCAACAGGGGCAAGCACTGCCGCCACGCCCCAGCCCAACCAGGGAAAGCGCGCCAGGGGCGGCCCACCGGGGCTTTCAGGAGCAGCGTGCATGAGCCCGTAAAAAAAGGCCACACCACCCACAATAAGCTCCACCAGAAAGATGGCAACCATAAGATAGATGAGCGCATCCTTATGCGGCCCCTCATACCAGGCCATGCTGCCGTTGCGCGGCAACCTGCCCGACGTGTGCCCGGACGTTGCCTCAGATGCGTGCTGGTGTTCTGTGTGCATGTACTGCCCCTATCCGCCAAAGCATACGATGCACGCCGCCGCTCCGCAAGCTCGAAGGTGTAACTTTTCTCAGGGCAGGGCTTTGCCCCTGCCCTGACGCTCCCGCCCCGGCATCGTGCAGGAAAGACAGCATATCTCTCCCTCACATCGCCATGTGAGCGCGACTTTTTCCTAAAGTATATCGTAAAAACAGATGCCTTTTTTTGCCATTTTCTCGATTTGCTTGTCTGGCGCGGCTTTCTCGGACTGCGGATTTTCGCCAAAGATAGCGGCTGCACGAGCATCATCTCTGTAATATGGCGTTGTTACTGATTATTGTATTCCAATATTGTCTAC
>CAJOMG010000018.1 GCA_905235595.1 uncultured Desulfovibrio sp.
TTGGCGTCCCCAAGCGGATTTGAACCGCTGTTGACGGCGTGAAAGGCCGTTGTCCTGGGCCGACTAGACGATGGGGACAATTCTTTATGGGTACATCTGGCTGGGCTGCAAGGACTCGAACCTTGATTAGCGGAGCCAGAATCCGCCGTCCTGCCAATTGAACGACAGCCCAACTTGCACTAACATAAAAAACGTTTGATGAAATGTCAATATGTTTTATGATGTTTTTGTGTGAGATCGCTCTATAACCTCCTCGTCCATACATAGTTTTCAACGTAGACCCGCACTGTCTTGTGTTGCTTGTCAGGTGCAAGAGGGTGTATGCAATACATAAATAGTCTGGTTTCCCACTATAGCCCATGGTAGCAACGAGTGTCACAGGGAATTCTCGCTATTCAAGGTGTGGGCGCTATTGATAAGGCTGCAATTATGAACCAGGGGCGTGCAGTGTATAATTTTGATAGGGTGCGAAGATATGGCCGGAGGGGTAAAGGGTATAGCATCCCGGATAACAGGTTCATTAAAACTACAAAGGCATTTCATCTTCTTTCTGCAACGGCGTGGGCCGGTGGCTCTCTTGCTATGCAGGCCTTGAATTTTCTTAAGTTTACAACCGACAGCTCAGTAGCGATTCCATGCATTCAAGATTGCCTTCATTTTGTGGATACATGGGTCGTCATGCCTGGTCTTGCAGGGTGTATTATCACGGGTACCTTGTTTTCAACATGCACAGCAATAGGCTTTTTCAGATTTTTTTGGATTGGTTTTAAATGGTGTATCGTCTGCTGTGCCGGTTTCTGGGGCATGATGTTCTGGGGGCCTTGGGGGGATGGCATGATAACATGGCTTTCACAGTACAGTCTTGATGCGCCATTGCGTTTTGTCCGTTCATTTATTTTGCCAGAGAGTATGTGGCAGGGAGCCTTACAGCTTTCAGTGATTTTTGCGATGTGTCTGTTTTCTGTTTACAGGCCTGTTGCCTTGTATCGCAAGCGAAGATACCGGAAGGTAGATGGTATTTCTGTCGATAGATCTGTGTGACATTATAACCATGTGAGACAACTGATCTCTATGAGATCAATACCCTTTACAATAGCATTGGCCCAGGATATTTTTAGTTTTTGGAGTATAGTGGGAGCAGCGCATGTTTGGCATAGGCAGTACAGAACTGCTGGTTATCTTGGTGGTGGCTCTTATTGTGCTTGGGCCCAAGAGCCTGGCCAAGGTATCTCGTACACTAGGCAAGGCCATGGGGGAATTTCGTCGTGTTTCTACAGATTTTCAACGTACTCTCAATGCTGAAGCCGCGGAGGATGAGCGCCGTGAGCGCCGTGAAGCCGTGGCCAAGGCAGCCCAGAAAGCCAAAGAGAAAGCTCAAACCATAGTCGAAGAAGGTGGGAATGACACTGGGCAAACATCAGCAGAGCTTCAAACCTCTGTATGTGAAGGCACAGGATCGCTACCATCCTCTCAGGCGGAAGAAATGGTTGGCCAAGGTGATGATAGTGAGCATCTAGTTATGCCGCCTCCGGGAAGTCCACTTGAATCCGCTCTTGCTAAAACTCACGCAGCCGCAGAAGCCGCGTCCGATGGTGTGATATCAGAAACGTCTAGCACTCCAGATACTGGCGGCAAAGCATGAGTGACGATCATTTGCTGCCCACTGGCAAGGATGATGTGCCCAAGCCCACTGTCGAGGATGCGACATTAATGCATGAGGAGACGTCGCAAAGCGATAGCATGGACACCCCCATGAGCCTTATGGATCATCTTGCAGAGTTGCGCACACGTCTTGTTCGGTGTTGTATTGCTGTCATCGTGGGTTTTCTCGCCTGCTGGGTTGTGGTGGAACCGTTGTATAATGCGCTGGTTGATCCACTGTTGGCTGTGTTGCCAGCGGGCTCTCATGCGCAGTACACCACCTTGCCTGAAGGTTTTTTCACCCGCATGTATATAGCTTTTATTGCGGGTGTTTTTTTGACAAGCCCCATCCTATTTTATCAGATTTGGGCCTTCATTTCACCAGGTTTGTATGAAGAGGAAAAACGGGGGATTGTGCCTCTAGCCCTCACATCTGCGATTTTTTTTGCCGGAGGTGGGGCTTTTTGTTACCTTATCGTTTTCCCCTATGCTTTTGCTTTTTTTGTGAGTTTTGCCACAGAAAGCATTGTGGTCATGCCGAAAATCAGCGACTATCTTGATTTCGTGCTTAAGCTTATTCTGGCCTTTGGCCTTGTCTTTGAAATGCCGCTTTTTGCCTTCTTTTTATCGCGTATGGGTATTGTCACTGCCAAGCGTATGCGCAGCTGGCGGCGATATGCTATTCTGTTTATATTTATAGCGGCGGCCATACTTACCCCACCGGATGTTGTTTCGCAGCTGCTTATGGCTTGCCCGATGATCATTCTTTATGAGGTAAGTATTCTCGTTGCAGCGGCTGCAGGTAAAAAAAACAGTCAGCACAATGCGTCACCATCCAACGATAAGGCATCCGAGTCTATACCTTCGGAGGAAGCATGAGTACGTCTGTTCCCCGCAGTGCACGCCGCAAGCGTGCCAGTGCTGAAACGGATATCCTGCTTGAACTGGCACTCGACGGCCAGGGAAAAACACAAATAACAACCGGCTTTGGCCTGTTGGATCATATGCTCACGCTCACCGCTTTTTGGGCTGATATGGATTTACAACTGACTTGTTCTGGCGATTTGCATGTGGATGCCCACCATACTGTTGAAGATGTTGGCCTGACCTTTGGGGCTGCATTACTGGAAGCATTAGGCGACCGCAGGGGTATCGCCCGAGTCGGGTATGGTCGCGTTCCCATGGATGAGGCCCTGGCAGAGGTAACGGTGGATCTCTCTGGCCGTCCCTGGCTGGAATGGCATGGTGACGTCTTGCTCCCGCCTTTGCTGGGTGGGGAAGAAAAGGATCTATGGCGAGAGTTTTATAAAGCTGTTGCCAGCGGGGCGCGGTGTAATGTGCATGTTGAATTTCGGTACGGCAAAAATGGACATCATCTGTTAGAATCGGCAGCTAAAGGATTTGGGCAGGCTTTGGCTCAGGCCATACAGCAAAATAGAACAGGTATCCGAAGCACAAAAGGAGGTTTGGATTGAAGCCACTCCGTAAATTGTTGCTCCTGACGTTGAGCATTGCGCTAATCATTTTCGTTTGCAGTTGTCGTCCACGTAGTACTGCTGAAGTACCGCGCAGCGTTTCTCCATCCTATACTGTTTTTGTGGCTCCCTTTACTCAACCCATCGTGTCGAGGCAGCTTATTACAGGAAGTATCCCGGAACATCAGGGGCGTATCGTCGAGGAGCAGTTGCCTTCATTAGATCAGCAAATGCGTACTATTCTTTCTACGGAGACCAAGCGGCTTTACAAGTTCATAACATCCATGGAGCGCCCCCGTGATTTTACCAAATTTCACAATTCCGGTCAGCCGCAGGCTCTCCCCTTATGGCTTCAATATGGTAAAAAGCAGGGTGCGCATCTTTTGCTTGTACCTCAGGTGCTTGATTGGCATGAACGTGAAGGTTCAGGAGCAGGCGTGATACAGCCGGCTCATGTCCGAGTGGAGTTTTTTCTGCTCAATATTGACAGAGATCTAGTGATAGGCCGTTCTGTCTTTGAAGAAACACAACAAGGGCTTGTTGATAATCTGCTCAACGTGGGAGCTTTCCTTCACCGTCGTGGACAGTGGGTAACTGCGGAACAGCTTTGTATAGACGGTATTCGTAAAGCCACTAGGGATCTTGGACTATGATACTTTTCCCTGCTGTGGATATTCAGAATGGCAAGGCTGTACGCCTCAAACAAGGGCGGGCAAAGCAACGTACCGTTTTTGCAGAAGATCCGGTGGAGGCTGCCTTGGCTTGGCAAAGACGTGGTGCACGTTGGCTGCATGTTGTAGATTTGGACGGTGCATTTGATGGGGCACCTCAGAGCGCTGGGATTGTACGTCGCATTTGTGCTGCGTTGTCCATTCCCGTACAGCTTGGCGGGGGAATTCGTGATATGGCAACAGCAAAGGCATATCTTGATGCTGGTGTCACACGCCTGATCATCGGAACGCTGGCGTTGGAACAGCCCAAACTCTTTGCTGATTTCTGCCAAGCCTTCCCTGGTCGTATCGGCGTTTCTCTTGACGCAGAAGGGGGAAATCTTAAAAGTCGCGGATGGGTTGCCGATACAGGCCTGACAGTAGATGGTTTGCTTCCACGTCTGCTCAACGATGGGGCTTCCTTCATTATTTATACGGATATCGAACGCGATGGCATGCAGACTGGCGTCAATGTTGCAGCACTCGAGCATGTGGCGTCACTTTCCTCTGTCCCTGTTATCGCCGCAGGTGGGGTGGCTACCCTGGCAGATATACAAAAACTTTATCCGCTAACCCGCTCGACGCGTCTGCAAGGGGTCGTCAGTGGTCGTGCTCTGTATGAAGGCTCGCTCAGTCTGGAAGAGGCTAACGGCTGGATTGACGCACAGGGGTGAAGCCTCGTTACTCGGTGGCGGAATATGGGTACATCGCTTGAAGATCTTCTGAAACGCTGGCGTGTTGTCTTTCCAAGACGACGCTCCGTAGCTTGGCGGGGTAGCTGGTTAAGCAATGGGTATTGTTCAGACTGTCGCCTCTGCTGTGGCCCGCAGGAAGAAACAGAGCCCTTTCCAATGAAACTTTTGCCGCACCAGCTTGGTCCAAATCTGGCACAAGATTTTTATTTGCTGGATGCCGAAACTGCGTGCCTGGACAACAGAGGCTGTCGTGCCTGCACAGATCACGGTTGTCGTCTGCAACGTGGACGAAGGCCTGTGGCCTGCGGGCTTTTTCCCTTTGTGCTCAATGGGAATGCGCTGCTGCTGTATCAGCGATGCCCGGCAAGTCTGTTCACCCCCTTGAGCCGTTTAGAATCCGTTGGACGCAAGGCTGCCCATTGGCTTTCCGGCTTTAGTACGAGGGATCGAGCACATATTGCCCTAAACCTGCCAGTTGCTGTTCTAGCAGACCGCTATATTGATCTCCACATCAGGGTACACTGACTGTAGGGCAGTTTCAGGTTTCTTGTTTTCACATCGCCATGTATTCCAGCATGACATGCACACGTTGTTCGTAGGTGTGGTTTGTGCGTAAATGCTCACGCCATGCTCGGCGTAGGTTTTGTATTTCATGCTGATGTGCGTACAGTTTTGTCAGGCGGGGTAGAAAATCTTCTGGCCCATGAAGTGCTATGGGCTCTGATAATTCCTTGGGAAAGATGTCCAGCCCGTGCGTGGCATCGCTGAGTAATACCCCGCCACTGGCCCAGACATCGAAATGTCGTTGGCTCAGGCTCTGTGGCAGAAGCAGGCTTGTTACATTGAGCACGGCCTTTGCCGTAGCATACATTTGCGGTAGGGTCGTATAATAATCCACAGGGGGTTGTATGTTCGCTCCAGGCAACAGCGATTTCCAGTGCTCATCCCCCACAACGTGTAATCCATCCTTCATTTCTGCTCCTGCGGCCTGCAGCCAGCGGACACGATTAGCCTGGGCACAACATTCTGCACCAAGGCCGATGTTTCTCACCTCATGTCCGGGCCAGAGCTTTCCTCCCAGGTGTTCTTTCCACCAAAAAAAATTTGGAGCATCCGCAGGTGCAGAGCTGTTAGACAGTAGTGTTGCCGCTTCTTCTTTCAGCTTTTGCGGTATACGTGCAGCGGCAAAAAAACGATTTTTATTGGGAAAGGATGACCGTCCTACGAACAGAGGGGGGGCAATATGTTCTTGAAGGGTGTCGTCTTTACGCCACATGTGGGGTGCAACGGCAAGAGGCAGATGAAATACGTGCTGCGCTCCCTCAGCTCGTAGCGAGGGCATAAAACTGGCGTCCGTCACAAAAATATGGGCATCTCGCCACCATGGTAAGCGTAGACCAGCCAGCACATGCCAGGGATTGTCAACGAACCAAAGTGCTACTGGTATGCCCAGTTCCCTGCATAGATAAAAAACACGCCCTTGCTCATCCAACCCACGCAGGTTGATGGAAAGGAAAAAGGCAGGACGTATCTTCCCCAGCAGGTACTGCCATGTCCGCATAAAATTGTGGCTATGGGCACAGCGATATGAGGGAGCACCTGTGACGGGCACTCTTTCCAGAACAGGTCCAAAACCACAGTGCATGAGAGCACAACGCAGTTCCTGATGCAAAAGTTGAGTATTATCTCCCGGTAAAAGGACGGTTTTTGCGATTTTTGGGGGTATTGGACCCTTTCTGCACATGGCTGCATCCAGTCGAGCCAGCAAGGGGCCCCAGAAGGACGGAGCCAGCCTCATACCGGGGCGGTAAAAACAGCGACAGCAGGATGTTGCTAATTCAACGGCTTCGTCGGGTGTAACATGTTGCCAGTGTTGTGGCAGATTCAATGAATCTACGGACGAATGTATATCGTTTGCCCTGACAGGAAGTGCAGCAAGTATTGATGGGGCTTCAAGCCAATACACATGTGAAGCCTTGGCAAGAAAGGGTAAGGTCCATGATTGGCCAGGTCCCAGACCGAGGAGCAATATGGCCTTGCCTGTGCCTTCCACGCTCCAGGCTTCTGGGCCATCAGGCAGGCTGCATAGATGTCCGGAAAAATCTGGGAGGCTGATACGTTGCGGACGGTGAACTGATATGGTTCTCATGCCATGTACCCTGTAATTTTTGGCCGTGGCATACAAGACTCATAGGGCCAATTCCAAAGAAGTTGCTCCAACGATTCACAGAAGTATCTTGAATTTTCACTTTGTGCCCTCCTAATGGTTGAGGGTATGCAAAGAATTCTTTTTTTGTGATATCGCAGTATTTACTCTATATACTGCACCGTTATGTAGCCTTCAAAAAGTTTGACGGTTCTGACGCCAGCTTGAATCTGATAGTATTTCATCAGTTATATAAAAAATGTAATTGTTGCACCCATGCCCTTATAATGCCGTCGGTTACTACTGTACTATAGAGAGCATCACGATCTTTATCGCTTATTTTTTTGAGGTCTTTCTGGATAACTCGGTTCAACGACAGAACAAGTTTCTTTACATTTTTCTTCATAAATCTGTATATGCCATAGCCAACGCACGTTTCTCCATGCAATTCTATTAGCCGCAGGCCTAGTACTTCACCAATTTCCAGGTCTGGCAATAAGATACTGTATCTGGCATGTACGGGAAGGCGTTTTTCGTTCAATACGTCCCGTACAGTAATAATGCGCTGTGTTTTGTCAAAATCCACAATTGTGTACATGCCAAGGACGGTGTTTCGCAGACTGTCCAGATATGCCCGATCTTCCGCATCCGGTTTATAAGGGAATGCCACTTTCAGGAAAATTTCCGAAGCGCGCAGCATTTTCCCATGAAACTCAAAGCTACGGTTGGAAAACAACCATTCCCGAAAGCAATAATCAAAGGTATCTTGCGCTTCTGGCGACCAAGGCTCCGTACCAATGCTTTCGTCTTCACCAGTAAAAGTATCGTATTCACCGTCTATGCCGTCGGCAGTGCTTTCGTTTTCATACAGCGTAGCCACGGCATGTCCTAGAAAATCTACATGCTTTTGAGCGATGGCGAGCAGACCTTCTGAGAGTTTGTGTATTTTACTACTGGTGTTGGGCATGGTGGCGTACCTATTTTGTGCAGGTTATTATTATAAAAAAAGTATGTATTTATACTGCACAAGCTTGTAGCAGGCTGTGCCCTGTAAGGCAACCACGCCATGCCCATTATCAGGGGAATCGTATGAAGAGTTTAGTATGTATTATTACTTTCAGAGCTGTTTTGTAACGGAGTTTAGAGCAAACGCATGAAAGATTATGGTAAAGAGAGTAGCTCAATCCTGTTAGAATATCCTCCATGCATATGTATTCATCTACACACGATGATGGGTTTTGTGGATATCCGTATTACCTTAGTAATTGTTCAGTTCTCTCAACTCGGCAATGATAATCCTGCACCCTGGCTTGAGGGAGCGCAGCAATCTCCGCATGTCATTCTTGGGAATGGCTACACAACCGCCGGTATATGATTTGCCGGAATAGCAGTGCAGGAAGATAGCCGATCCCAGCCCCGGCTTGCCATTTTCATTGTAGCTAATGTTAAGGCAGTATTGGTACGGCTTCGTATAGTCGATGATATGTTCGCTTTCAGTCTTATCAAAGCTGTCATCATCTCTCGTACTGATAAACTGGTTGTAGAGATGCGAAGCGACATCTCCAACCCAGTAGTGGGTATCATCCACCTGAGTATAGTCTACTGTACAGCCCGGGTTTGGCGCTATGCCGAAAGCCTTAGTGAAATGGAAGGTGCCAACTGGCGTTTTGGCGTCTCCCTCTTGCGTCTTGCCGAGGCCGTTTTTGCCGATATAGGCAGGTGAAGTGAATACCTGGTGCCAAATGCCACCGCGTTTTTCGTAGTATGTAAGCAGTGCGTCAGAAGAACCTGTAACACCGACAAGAATGAGCTGATCCATATTGTGGGCAGCAGCCAAGTGGGAAACTTGTTGTGATGTAAGTGGTATCGGACGAGACGCTAGCCAAACGCAGTATACGAGGATAATGACGAGCAGTGAGATAACGAGTTTTTTCATATAGCGAAATCCTTGTTTTTCTGTCTTGAAATACCCATATCTTTAGATAACTGTCAAATAATTGGGTGAAAGTCACTTCATAGACTTGACGTTCAGACGATACTTTTTCGAGTAGTTAAAGGCATCGACCATTTCAACTGCTTTATAATGCTTGCGACTAGACCATTTTTCAGGCAGAAAAGCTACGACATAATTGAGTAGCTCTCCTATAAAAATGCCACTGGGCTGCACTGGAGGCGGAATGGATATACTGACGGAATTGGCAACTACGCTAAACTATTGGGTAGCGACGTTGTGGCAGTTTTTACAGACAGTGCCTCTGGTCAGCAAGGTTATGGACATCCTGTGCGTGATTCTGCCATTATCTTTTCTGCTTGCTTTTGCCGGGCTGGGCTTCCTTTCCGGAACGGCACGCATCCTGGCCGTTATTCGCAAACGCAGTTCCTACGAAAAATGTTCGCATCAGCTTGCCTTGTTTAGCGTTTTGTTGGGCTGGGCGTTGCTCGTATGCACAAGGGTATGGCTTTTTCATGTACAGGGTTCTGATGTTCCAGATTCTTTGCCCAATTTCCTTCTGGAAACCGGCTGGATGCTGTTGGGCATGGCTGTGATGTTTACCAGCATTTATTATATTGGATGGAGAATGTGTCGCAACGTGCCTATGCTACACGCAGTCCTGGGCATCTTCTGTGGTATTTGGGCAGTGCTGGCAACTGGTGTTGCTCTGGCTGCAGCACGGCTTTCTACAGTGACAGCAAGTCCTGCTGTTGCCGGCATAACTCTTGAGCAGATCTATGCGCCTGGGATAATGACTCCCTTTTTTTGTGCTCTTTGCATGACGCTGCCATTGGCCTTGGCCTTGGGGGGCGGAATTGGTGCTGTCTGGTTGGTTTTACGTCGTAAGCATGATGATTTTGGACGTGATCACTACAATATTATGTTGCCCTGGTGTGCCAAGTGGGCGCGTAATGCTTGGTTTTTTTTCTGGTTGCTGTTGTTGGCTGCAACATCCTTGCGTATTTACAACCAGTGGCAGGGCAATGTTTTTACGCCTGAAAAAGCGCTGCTGGAAAGCGTGATCCTACTGCTGTGGATTGTTCCAGCAGTGTTGTGGAGCATTGTGGCCAATAGTGGGGCACCGCTGCGCCATAAGCTGACCCTGTGGATGGCTTTTGCCCTTTCCTTGGCAGGTGCATTTCCGTATTACGGCGACATGACATCTATCTCGTCACCTACGGCACAGGAAGAGATTGTTTCGCAAGATGATGGCGGTTCATCATCTGCGGTTATTCCAGCGCCGTAACAGAGAGAAACAATCCACTAGAAGTCGGTGACCTTGTGGCGATAGTCTCCTTTTGATGCAGGGCCGGCGGAAATCACTTTTTATGATATTGTTTGCGCCACTCGTCCAAAAAAAGCAGCGCTGCCTCAACCTCTGTGAGTACGCCGCTGCGGGCCCGTAAAGCGGTGATGACTTCCTCAAATCCGGCATGTGGTCCAAGACCGAGGTTGTTTATTACTTCAGCCAGCTCATTGCGTAATTGGGGAGCCAATTCTTCTGGTAGCTCTTCTTTATCCTGTTGTTCCTGTGGCCATGGACCGAAACACTCCTCTATGAAAGATAGTAAAGATGCCATGCGTGCTACATAGGTGTGTTCGCGTAGCACACGGGCTCGAGCGCGTTCGGCGATAGCTTGTCGTTCTTCGGGGTTGGCGAGGAAATGCTCTATGGCAGCGAATAGTTCCTCCAGTGTGTGGAAGGTTGCCATTTCGTTCGGGGTAAACAGCTCTGGCATAAGGCTGCGCTGGTCAACCAACTGAAATGCGCCTATGGCCGCCAACTCAAAGGTACGGGGATTGACAAAATCACCGTTGCTGACCAATTCTGTTGTATGCAAACTGGAATGCAGATTCAGGTTGATGCGTGTGGCATTATAAATTTTTACACTCTCTTCAGCGCTTATGCGCACGCCGCTGCGCTGTACATGAGAAGCCAACTGGGTGTCGCCTTCCCAGTCCGATCCCCAAATCTTGAAGTCTCGTCCAATAAACCGTCGGAACGCAATGCGCCGGTTAGGATAGCCCGCGCCAAGGAAGCCGATGTCTGCTCCATATTCTCTTTGTTCCTGTGGCGTGAGGCTGAGCGGCCTGTGAAATTCCGGCAGGGCTGCCAAAGGTAAGTAGAAGGCGTTTTTTTGCCCAGTGGCAGCCAGTTTGGAAAGAAATGGTTCCTTTTGGATGACGGCAAATACATCGTACAGAGGAGCATAAGCCTTCCAGTAGGTGAAGATTTCATGGTCTTCTACAAACCACATGGCTGTACGTATCCCTGTGCGACGTAAACGCTGCAGTAGGCTGTGCCCTAGAGGGGCTTGGGCAGCAGCCAGCACGAGTTGAGGTTCTTGCATTTGAACCTGTGCCCATATGGCCTGTGAGACCACTTGAAGAAAGGAATTTTCCAGTTGAGCCGTTTGTGTTGGTGGCAGACCCAAGTTGCGCAAGCCTGTGAAGGCGGAGTGCAGTAGAGGGGATTCAAAAATGCGCACCGTGTGTCCCATATCAGTAAGGGCTCGTGCGCAGTACCGTCCGATGGGCAATGAGCCGCCATACATAGGCAGCACTACAAGAATTCGCAGAGGGGCATAGGACATCAGCAGTATCTCCCTTGTGGCAGCATCCAGTCCGCATCGTGGCAAAGCCATTCCAGTATATTGGAAGGGAGTACGTTATGTTCTTTCCATGGCAGGTGTACATGCATTGCCAGAAAAGCGCGTATGGCATTGCGGTGGGCAGCATGAGGATCTTCCCCTGCTAAAAGCACAGGCTTTGCACCCAGCGTGTCTGTAGTCGTGTACCATAGCTGTAGGCCGGTAGGTATGGGTAAGATCTTGTGAGGAAGCAGGCTTTGCTGCGGGGTGTTGAAAGAGGCGTGGAGCATAGCATGAGCCAGGATGCGCAGCATTTTCTCTTCGGTGAAAGGGACTCCACAGCACACATTGTATGGACAAGGGGCACATTCCAGACAAGGGGCACATTGCTGCGTGGACTGCCAAACATGATGACCTTCTCCGTATGGACCTGTTTCATGCAGCCAGGCAGAAGAGAGAAAGAAAGCCTGCACAGGTACTCCCAGGTGTGCCGCCAGATGCATGATGCCGGTGTCTGGTGTAAGCAGGATATCTAGGCCTGCCACAGCGTCCACAAGTGATGCCAAGTCTGTCTTGCCGCTTAGATCATGAACGCGGTCAAACATCTTGGCAGGGAGTTCACGCAAAAGCTGTCGTGCTGCGGGCTGTTCTGCTTTTGTGCCAAATAAAAAAACCTTGGGGCCGTTAAGTGCGCCAAAGGCGGTTTGGGTGAGTTTGGCTAGGACGGGAATGGGGAGCGAGCGGCGTGACTCCCGTCCAGCGAGTACGATGCCTATGCCGCGTCCTCCTGGTTTGGCTGATGGGTTGACGGAAGCAGGCGGCACAGGGTTATCAGTAAAGTACGCCCAGAAATCTACAAGATTCAAAGGAGTGAATTTACGTTTGGTACTTAAGCGAAAAGCCAGTCGTGCCCAAGGAGAGCGTGTGATGCCGCCGTTTTCGGGTCGGTAGCCATACACTGTTTCTGGCGGAAAAATCCGGCACAAGGCTGTGGTAAGTCCGGAAAAGTTGCAGTTGTAGACGGCATCGAAACACATATGGCGCCAGCGTGAGAGAATCTTTCTATTCACTTCCAGCGCTGTTGCGTTTGGCTGTCCATGTATGGCAAGTTCATGGATTTTCGCAAAGGGAAAGAGACGTCGTGCCAGGGGAATCAGCCCGGTATCCGCAGCTAAATGCACCGAGCCACGGGTGGCAAGGCTCAACAACAGACGTTTTGTCTGCACCAGATCTCCGAAACGTGCTGCCTGTATTATCAGAAATTCTGCCATGCTTGGAACGCTATCTCAAAATCACGCAACAGTAAATAAATGTGACTCCGTCTGTCGTTTGTCCTGAAAGAAGCTAAAAATATCAATGTGATTGGCATGTGTGGTCTTAGTTTTCAGAGTAGTATACCTGTGGGATTTATTGGACATTTCATTGTAAGTTATCTATTATAAATAGATTGATACTATGGCAGTCAGTAGTGATTGTTGCCATGGGAAATTGTTTTTTCCCTGATAATACTGCAGCTTTGGAATTGTTTCGTGAATGACAGCACCTTTACTCCTGCACGTTGCCACATTGATTTGGGGGCCATACGCCGCAATTTTACTCGTTTGGGTGCTGCGTCGGAGCTTATGCCCGTTATCAAATCAGACGCTTATGGGCATGGTTTGTTGCCTGTGGCCCAGACCCTCTCTGATGTTGGAGCGCAATGCTTTGCTGTAGGCGTCATTGATGAGGGGCTGACCCTGCGTAATGCCGGTCTAGGACAGCGTATTGTGGCTCTTTTGGGGGCCAATGGCGAGGCAGACTGGCACGCGGCGCATACGCACAACATCATTCCAGCGATAGGTGATTTTATCCAGTTGGAGTGTGCAGCCGCACATGGTGATGCCGGACACCCGTTGAGCATTGCACTGCAGTGTGAAACTGGCATGGGACGTTTGGGTTTTACTGAAGAGGAAATTCCTCATCTTATTGAGTGCCTGCGGGGTATGACACATGTGCATCCCATACTTGCAGTTTCACATTTTGCATGTGCCGATATGCCGGAGCAGGAAGGCTATACTGACATCCAGGTGCGGCGTTTCGCTGCTATAACAGAAGCATTGTGTACGGCTTTCCCCCACATGCAGCGTTCGCTGGCCAACTCTGCAGCAATTCTCGCTCGAAAAGGTATCCAGTTTGAAATGAGCCGTCCAGGTCTCGCCATTTATGGGGGGAATCCCTTTGGTTCTGCCCGGCAGGATGCATGTCCTGATCTGGAATGGGCCATGAGTGTATGTGCTCCTGTGCTTTCCATTCGCGATTTTGCATCGGGGCAAAGCATATCATATGGGTGCACATTTACGACGTGCCGCCCCTGCCGCATTGCTGTCGTGGGTATCGGTTATGCTGCAGGTTTGGCCCGTGCTCTGTCCAATCGTACGACCATGCTTGTAAATGGCCGTCGCGTTCCTCAAGTGGGAAGAGTGTGCATGGGGTTGACCATGCTTGATATTTCAGATGCAGGACCGATACAACCTGGTGATCTGGCTTGGGTCATGGGCGGACCAGTCGCTGAAGGGCAGCATCCTGTTACCCCACAGGAGCTGGCAGATGCATTGGGTACTATCCCCTATGAAGTTCTTTGCCTTATGGGGAGTCTGATTCCGCGCGTCTTTCATGCATGATGAAGGACAATGCAACTTGCCGTCACGAATCGCCATTTTTATTGTTTGTTATATTGGTGCTTGACAGCAGAGCATTACCTCCATATAAAATTCGTTCCTTGCTCGTTCCCGGGGGACGGGCTGTTAATCCAAAAGGAGAAGAATCATGCGGAAATTTGAAACTCTGCTCCTCCTTTCACCGGAGCTCTCCGCCGATAATCGCGAAGGCATCATTACAGGCCTGGTGGCGATCATTGAGCGGGAAAAGGGCGTTATGGTTGAGGTGGATAACTGGGGCATGCGCGATCTCGCTTACCCGGTGCATAAACTGATGCGCGGTTTTTATGTGCGTCTGGAGTATCAGGGGCCTGCACCATTAGTTGCTGAATTGGAACGTAATATTCGTATTACCGACGGCATTTTTAAGTTCGTGACCGTTAAGTTGGCCGACGAAGTGGCCGGGGAGGTCGTCTAATATGGCTTTTAAGAAGAAGTTCGCCCCACGCCGCAAGTTCTGCCGTTTCTGCGCTGATAAGGAACTGCCTCTGAACTACAAGCGTCCTGATATTTTGCGTGATTTTGTTACAGAACGCGGCAAAATCATTGCACGTCGTATTACTGGTACCTGTGCACACCATCAGCGTCTTCTCACTCGTGAGATTAAACGGGCACGTCAGATGGCCTTGCTCATCTACACTGCAACACACGACTCAATCGTCAAGAAAAAGAGCAACATCTAGGAGGCGCAAATGAAACTCATACTTCGCGCCGATGTGGAAAATCTCGGCAATCTGGGCGATGTGGTCGAAGTTAAGCCTGGGTATGGCCGCAATTTTCTTTTGCCGCAGGGGCTGGCTATGGTGGCATCTGAAGCCAACCTTAAAGCCTTTGAGCTGGAACGAAAGAAATTGCAGGCCCGTATGGATGCCCTGCGTGCTGAAGCACAGAATGTCCAGGCTCGTTTAGAGTCTTTGGAAGTAGTTATCCCAATGCACGTGGGTGAAAATGATAAGCTTTATGGCTCCGTCACATCTACCATCATCGGTGATGCTTTGGCCGCTCTTGGAGTGGAAGTGGACCGCCGTCGTATTCTTATGGATGCACCTATCCGTACCTTGGGTGTACACCCCGTTCGTGTACGCTTGCATGCCAGCGTGATTGCCATGGTGCCTGTGAAGGTTGTTTCTGATCATCAACCCGAAGCAAGTGAAGATCAGAATTCTGAACAAGCCAATGCTGTAGAGGCAGCAGTAGCTGCACAACAGGGTTAACGTGCCATCGAGCAATACAACTCCTCACGCCCCCGACCATACGGCCGGGGGCGTGTCTTTTGCCCAGAAAGACGGGCAGAGTCCCATGGGGCGGACATTACACAACCGTGTCGTTGAGCGTGCTGAAAATCAGCTGCTGGAGCGCGTGCCGCCCCATAGCGTAGAGGCGGAACAGGCGGTATTGGGGGGCGTGCTTATGCGTTCCCAGCTGATGCACAGTATTGTGGATCAGCTGCGTGCTGAAGATTTTTATCTGCCAGCCCACTCAGTTATCTATCGCGCTTTTCTAGAACTGTATCACAAGTCTGCTCCTATTGATCTTATTTCCACTGCAGAACAACTCAAAAGTCAGAATACTCTGGAAGATGCAGGAGGCGCAGTCTATCTTGGAGAATTGGCCCAGGCTGTGATTTCTGGTGCCAATGCGGAGTATTATGCGGGGATCGTGCGTGATAAGGCGTTACAGCGTGGGCTTATTAATGCTTGCTCGCGCATTATTGCCAACAGTTATGACAGTGCACGGGATGTAAACGAATTATTGGATGAGTCGGAGCAGGCGATTTTTTCCATAGCACAACGGACGGCAAATAGGGACTTTAGCTCAACGCAGGAGCTTTTGGGGGGTGTTTTTGACAATCTTGCCAAGCTTGCAGATGCTAAAGATGTCGTCACAGGCGTCACCACAGGCTATACACGTCTGGATAAGTTGACCGCAGGATTGCAGCCTTCCGATCTGATCATCGTGGCCGCCCGTCCTAGCATGGGCAAGACCGCTTTTGCCATGTGTATGACATTACATGCGGCAGTACGTCAAAACGTACCTGTAGCGGTTTTTTCACTGGAAATGAGCAAAGAACAGCTCATACAGCGTATGTTGGCGGTGTGGGGCAAGGTGGATCTCTCTAAATTACGGCGTCCGTCACTGCTGACGGATGAAGATTGGCAGCATCTTTATAGTGCTGCAGAAGTTATAGCCAATGCTCCTGTTTATATTGACGATACCCCAGCACTTTCCACTCTTGAGCTGCACGCCCGTGTGCGTCGTCTCAAAGCTGACAAGGGGCTTGGTCTTGTTGTTGTCGATTATTTGCAACTCATGCGCACCAACCGCAGAACAGATTCACGCGAGTTGGAAATATCTGACATTTCACGATCACTCAAGGGACTGGCCAAGGAGATGAACATCCCGGTGGTGGCACTCGCACAACTTAACCGCAAGCTTGAAGACCGTGGTGACAAACGGCCTATGCTTTCAGATTTGCGTGAATCAGGCGCCATTGAGCAAGATGCCGATGTGATCATGTTTGTCTATCGGGAAGACGTGTATAAATATCATAAACCTGCAGAACGTCCTCCCCAGGGTATTGCCGAGATTATTATTGGCAAGCAGCGCAATGGCCCGGTGGGCGTAGCAGAATTGCTGTATATGTCGCCCTACACGTCTTTTGAGGATATTGCGCCCGACTGGATGCCACCACCATCTGAAAGTGGGAATTAGATCCCCAAGGTTCTGGTCAACACAAATATTTTTTTGTAAATTGCCCGTGGTATGCGCCTTTTTCTACCTCCTTCATTGACAAGTTAGACAAAGCATGTTGTATTGCGGGCCAAGGAGCCGCGTGCCGATGATACGTATTGTCGGGGTCTGCGCGGGAGTATTGCTTTTTTTGAGAGGGTGTTTCATGTCTAAGTCCATTTATGTTGGGAACCTTCCATGGTCTGCTACGGAAGAGCAGGTTCAGGGTCTCTTTGCTGAATACGGTAATGTGCTGTCCGTTAAACTTATCAGCGATAGGGATACCGGCCGCGCCCGCGGTTTTGGTTTTGTAGAAATGGAAGATGGAGAGGCAGATGCTGCCATTGAAGCTTTGGATAACTATAGCTTTGGTGGGCGCACATTGCGCGTTAATGAAGCCAAACCCCGTGCACCGCGTCAGCCCCGCTACTAAAATAAATGCTATAGGGCAAATCTATTTTGAGATGGTTTCTCCGTCGTTGAGGTAGTATTTGTCTGCGGAATCGGATGTTCGTACACAGCCGGTTCTCTCCTCAAAGGAGGGAACCGGCTGTGTACTTTAATAAACCTGTATTTCTGTTTCGTCCGCCTTGCCCAATGGCGCGATTTTTGCCATGATGCCCTTGGAAGTGACCAGGTTTACGGCCCGCCCTGTATTCGGGCAATATCTTTAGGAGATCGATATGCTTACCCCTAACCAATGTGTACTCTATAGCGGCGGTGCCGCAGGAACGGAACAATTCTTTGGTGCGCTGGCTGAAAGCTGGGGTATTGAGGAAGTAAACTACAGTTTTGAAGGCCATCAAATTGAGAGAACACGCGGTGTGCGTGTGCTTACCAATGAAGAGTTGGCACTCAAGGATGTCAGCCTGACCTATGTTTCACGTCTTATGAATCGCGAATACACGCGCGCACCTTTGTTTCGCAAGGTGCTTCAGTCTATATGCTGGCAGGTCAGCAGTGGTGAGCAGATTATTGTAGTGGGTGCCATTCAGCCAGACGGAACGGTAAAGGGTGGCACTGGCTGGGGGGCGGAATTTGCCAAAATTTGTAACAAACCTCTTCTGGTCTTTGATCAGCCTAAGAATGCGTGGTTCAGCTGGAACAAGGATAGTTGGGCTGCGTGTGATACTCCAGCTATCGACCATGCCCATTTTGCCGCTACTGGTACTCGTTTTCTTGAAGACAACGGGCGCGTGGCCATTCAAAATCTTTTCGCGCGTTCCTTTTCACGTTAGCGCCAATACTTTGCTGCGGCCTTTTGTAAAGGGCTTTTGGGGCGTCAGCACAGGGCCGCATGCATTTTTATAGCTGACATGGAGTAATCCATGAATACCCATTTCACCCAGGCAGAGCGGGCTGTCTTGCATATTGTGCAGGATAATCTTCCAGATTCTCTTACGCCCTATGCTGATATTGCTAGACAGGCAGGGATGACAGAAGATGCCGTTCTTGGTCTGCTCCGCAGCCTTAAAGAATCTGGGGCGATACGCCGCTTCGGCGCAAGTATCAAACACCAGCGTACCGGCTGGAACCATAATGCCATGGTCGCCTGGATAGTCCATCCGGACCAGGTGGAAGCCTGTGGCATGCAGGTCGCGCAGCATGAACATATTTCCCATGTGTATTACCGTCCAAGTACAGCACCCGATTGGCCATATGAGTTTTACACGATGATCCACGGACATAGTGATGATGAATGCCTTGCGGTGGTGAATGATATCATTCAGACCACTCCATTGCGTCAGCATGTTATATTGCGCAGCCTCAAGGAATTGAAAAAAATATCCATGACCTATTTTGACTGACAAGGAGTGAATATGGACAACACTTCTCGGCAGTTTTTCAAGCGAGCCTGTGCTGTTATTCCCGGTGGCGTCAATAGCCCCGTGAGAGCCTGCCATAATGTGGATAGTTTGCCCTTATTCATTGCTAAAGGGCAGGGTAGTCATCTGTGGGATGTGGACGGGCATGAGTATGTGGATTTTGTTCTTTCTTGGGGTCCCATGATTCTAGGCCATGCCGAACCGTCGGTGACTAGAGCCGTGTGTGAAGCTGCTGCACATGGTGCAAGCTATGGTGCACCTTGCCCTGACGAAGTTGCCTTGGCGGAAGAGGTGGTGGCCGCCATGCCTTCACTGGAAATGGTGCGCATGGTTAATTCAGGCACAGAGGCGACCATGAGCGCCCTGCGGCTGGCGAGAGCAGTTACGCAGCGTGACAAGGTGCTTAAATTCATTGGCTGCTATCATGGCCATGCCGATGCTTTTTTGGCGGCCGCAGGTTCGGGGCTTGCAACCTTTTCCATTCCCGGCACGCCTGGTGTACCGGCTGCCGTGGTGGCCGATACTCTACTTGCTCCATACAATGATCTTGACGCCGTGGAAGACCTGTTTGTGCACGATGGAGAGCAGATTGCCGCTGTCATTGTGGAACCTGTGGCTGCCAATATGGGTTTGATTCTGCCCAAACCTGGTTTTCTTGAGGGATTGCGTGCACTAACTATAAAATACGGCAGTCTGCTTATTTTTGACGAAGTGATCACTGGTTTCCGCGTAGCCTATGGAGGAGCACAGGCCCGTTGGGGTATCGAACCAGACCTTACCACTTTTGGTAAGATTATCGGTGGCGGTCTGCCAGTGGGGGCATTTGGGGGCAAACGCCGTTTTATGGAGCGGATTGCTCCTAAAGGCGATGTTTATCAGGCTGGTACGCTTTCCGGCAATCCTTTGGCCATGGCCGCTGGTCTGACAACCCTGCATTTGCTTAAGACCGCTGATTATGACGCACTCGAAGCGCGCACCGTCGCTTTTGCCAACGAGCTTGCTGCTATCCTTGCCGCAAAGAATGTGCCTATTAAAGTGCCTACTATGGCTTCCATGTTTTGTCCATTTTTCAGTGAAAATGAAGTTACCAGCTATACCGATGCGAAACACTGTGATCAGCAGCTTTTTACTTCGTTTTATAAGCAAATGCGTGCACGAGGTATTTACTTGGCACCTTCAGGCTTTGAAACGGGCATGATTTCCTTCGCGCATACCGACGATGATTTCAACAAGGCCCTTGAAGCAGCACGTGCGGTGCGTTTTTAGGAAGGGAGGCATGCACGGCGGGCAGGGGTCAAGCGAGCTTGCAGTTTATGTATTGAGCAGAGTCGCCCTGCCGCTGGCACGGCGGCTTGCTGCGCAACTTGCGGTATCACCGTGGCAATTGCTACCAACATCTTCCAACTCCATCACATCAAAAGCCACAATTGCGTCCGCGCAGATTTATGCCCCTGCCCGTTTTTGTCCAAAAGATGCGCTTCCGTTTACTTCCTTGCCTGCTTTATTGGCGCAGACTTATTCGTTTTTTGCTGGACATGCGTTCATTGGCGCTGCGGGGATTGCTGTACGGTGTTTGGCGTCTCTTTTGATTCACAAGAGTGTGGATGCCCCAGTTCTGGTACTGGATACGGCGGGGCAATATGTTATCAGCTTGCTCTCCGGTCACTGGGGCGGTGGCAATGCGCTGGCCCGTCATGTTGCTAGCTTACTGCAGGCCACACCTGTTATTACTACGGCTTCGGATGGAATCGACGATGGGCGTGTTCTCGCTCTGGATCTTCTACTGCGCCAAGCAGGTTTGCGACCAATAGATTGGGAATGCCTTCCCCATGTACAGGGGATGTTATTGGAAGGAGAACATCTCCCTCTGTGGGATCCTTGCCACGTTGTACCAGAACATCCTGGTATCTACCGAGTGGGGGATGAGGAAGATATGTTTTTCCCAACAGAACAGGCTGAGATGATATGCCCCGTGTTGGCTGCTCACTGGAAGAGACTGCGGGCACATCCACAGGTATTACGCATTGCCGTGCCGTGGCTTTTTCTAGGTGTGGGTTGTCGACGTCATGTGAATAGTGACCTGCTGTATGATGCGGTATGCAATATGCTTAAACATCATGACTTGGAGCCCCTTGCTGTAGCTGGTGTGGCAACCGTAAATGAAAAAGTTCAAGAACCGGCAATACGGACTCTTGCAGAACGAATGAATGTACCTATACTGGGCTTTGCTGCTGAAACTTTGGTTAGCTGCATCACACCACATCCATCTGCGGCAGCGGGACAACGTTTCGGTTTACAGGATTTTAGTGTTTGTGAGGCAGCGGCCATGATGGCAGCAGAATTACACGGGAAAAAAATCCGTTTGCTCGTACCCAAGAGTGTTGTATCAAGACAAATAACTATGGCCGTTGCCATTGCCGACAGGGGAAGCGTATGAATGCGGCCAAATTGTATGTGATCGGTCTTGGCCCAGGTTCTACAGAATGTCTAACGCCACAGGCATATGACGCTCTTTCGGCGGCACGTTGTATAGTAGGCTATCGTCGCTATGTGAATATGATCCCTTCAGAGTTACTGGCAGGAAAATGTTGTATTCAGAGTGGTATGCGGCAGGAGAGAGAGCGTTGTGAAATTGCCGTGAAGTCGGCTTGTGAGGGCATTCCCACGGCATTGGTGAGTTCTGGCGACCCTGGTGTCTATGCGATGGCGGGACTGGCCCTGGAGACGCTTGAAGCATATGGCCTTGTAGGTAATATTCCCTTTGTTGTCATTCCAGGGGTTCCTGCCGTTTGCGCTGCAGCCGCTCTTCTTGGGGCCCCGCTAATCCACGATTTTGCCTGTATTAGTTTAAGTGATCTTTTGACGCCATGGGAGCGTATTGTTCGTCGTCTTACTGCGGCTCTGGAGGCAGATTTTACCTGTGTAATCTATAATCCCCGTTCAAAAGGCAGGCCACACTATCTGACCCAAGCACTTGAGCTGGCTGCCCAATTCCGCGCACCACATTGTCCGGTGGGGCTAGTGCGTCAAGCCTTCCGACCGGGACAAAAAGTAGGCGTATACCGGTTGGATCAGTTTAGCACGGAACAGGTGGATATGCTATCCATATGCATTATCGGCAATACGGAAAGCCGCGCCCTAGGGCCATACATGCTGACACCGCGGGGTTATTCGCGAAAGACGACGCTAGGACGTGAAGGTAATCATGAGTGAATAAGCATTTTATAAATCTGTCGTCTATGTGTAATATTGTATCTGAACTGACAATAGTAACATCCAGACGTGGTGTTTGCTGCAATTTGCGTCTTTATCTATAAACTGTTACATAAAAGGGTCGTTCCTACCAGTAGGATAGGAGCGCAGTGTTATGGCGGCCCGGGGCTGCTTTACCAAACTTTACGAGGTGACGCATGGTTGCCGAGACCCCCGCTGATACAGATGAACAGATTATAGATTTGACGGAATTGATTGAAAAAGGCAACGTTCCCACTGGCGACACGTCTGCAAAGCCCTCCCGCAGTGCCGAGGCCGATTCAATTCAGGAGCAAATTAATGCACTGAATGACGGCAAGGCCGCTATTGAAGGTGATATTGATGATCTTCTTTCGCAGATGGATATGGTGGAACAGGTTGTTCCCGGTGGAACAGTAGAGGATACGTCTGCTCCTGATACGCCTGATACAATGGCTGCTACTGTGCCTTCTGGCGTTAAAACTGCTTCTGCCTCATCTGCTGAAGAACATACGGTGGACCCCAATGAAGTATTGTCCATGCCGGGTATGGGAGATGTTGATAACCTTTTTAATTCTCTTGACATCCCCCCCCAACCTACTGCCAATGACAAGATCAGCATTAAGGCGGATCAGGCTGTGGACGCCATGCTCAACGATCTTACTGCTGGGCAATCCGGAAGCACGGTGGCTCAGGCTACTGCTTCTGCCGACAATATTTCTGAGGATGGTCTGGCTAGTTTGCTTGAAGCCATTTCTGGTCAGTCGGATATTCAGAAAGCCCCACCTTCAGCTAAGATGGCATCTTCAGATGATTTAACTGCTGATCTTGACCAGCTTTTAGAACCCGTCACATCATCCGTTCCGTCATCACAGAATGTTTCCGAGACCTCATCAGCGGCGGATCCTTTGGCTGAGGATCTTGACGCCCTGTTTGCGGCAGCAGCAGCACCGGAACCCGCACCTGTGGCAGAGGCTCAGGTTTCTGTTACAGAGCCTGCAGCAGCATCAGTGGATGATCTGGAGGCCATGCTTGCAGCGGCCACAGGGCAGGCCGCATCGGTCCCTGAAACGCCTGTCGAAACTCCACAGGATGCAGTTTTGTCAGAAACGGCAGTACCAGAGCAAGCCCCTGCGGCAGCGTCAGCGGGAGACGATCTTGACGCCCTGTTTGCGGCAGCAGCAGCGGCACCGGAACCCGCACCTGTGGCAGAGGCTCAGGCACCTGGCATAGAACCTGCTGCGGCACCTTCTGATGCCTATTCTATTGAAGATTTGGATGCCGTCTTTGCCGATGCCGAGCAGCAGTCTGAAATTCTTGAGGATATAACGATACTACAGCCGGAAGATGAAACGCAGCAAGATGAGACGCAGTGTGAGAATGCTGACGTTCCTGCCCATGCCATGGAAGGCAATGCCTCCAGAGAGGCAGTTTCGTTGCAGAGCATGCCGTTGGGTGATGTAGAGGATGCAGCCTCAATGGAATCTGCGGAGCGTAGTGTTGGCGAGCCCATGAATACAGGCCTTGTGTCATCAGGCTTGAAGGAAGCTCAGACACAGGCTGTAGAGGCCACGGCTCAGGCAGCAGAAGCTTCCTCGCAAGCTGTTACGGCTTGGGAGCAGGCCTTTGAAGCTTCTTCACGGGCAGCCGACGCAGCAGAAGCAGTTATTGCTCTTACCACTCGACTTGAACAGTGTGAACACGCCTTGCAAGAAGCGGAACTCCGTATCCGTTCGTTAGAGAATACTGTAAACGAGCAGGCTGCGGCAATTGTGGCAGCTTCTCGACAGCAGATTTCTTTGCCTTCTTCAGAGGAAATGCTGGCACCCCTTTTTGCAAAAGGAAATGTCTTGCATGACAGGCTTACGGATTGTATCGCTCATGCCACTCGGAATGCCCTGGAGCAAACCAGGCCTTCAGAGGAACCGCGTGTGACACGATGTGAAGAATTACTGCAGGAGGTCGGAGATCGCATCATTTCACTGGAAAATGTCGCAGAATCTCAGGCTGAGACGATACAACAACTTGCAGAGCAGCATCAGGGGAACGCCATGTCCGATGTCGCCAAGGCTGAGGCGGCATTGAATGAACGCATTCAGACAGCAGAAATTGCGGCTCGTAGTTCCGCTGCCCGTATGGATGCATTGGAAGGGCGCATAGATGCGCTGGAACCGCGTTTTAATGACCGCGTTGAAAAAGCGGCGGCAGCAGCAGCAGCCCGCATTCTACGGGAAGAGATACGTCGTCTGCTCGAGCAGTAGTGCCACCATCCGGCATGCTTGCAAAGCTTTGTCGGAACGCATATGGTAAACCCGTTTTATATGTACAATCTGTTTTGTAGTGTAAAAAAGAGGCGGGGGCAGACGTTTCCGTTTCTTTACCCGTCCAGGCAATGCCCACTGTGGGTCACGTCCATTCCCCAACAGGACGGGTTTTTTTCGCCGTGCTCATTGGTCGGATGCGGGAGTTCGCATGGATAAAGACAGCAAGGAAGCCTTGCAGGTGGCCAAGGAATTGACGGCCAAATTCATCGAAACGCGTACTGTTTCTCCCGGTAATTTTGCTGAAGTCTTCCCGTCCGTATACAAAGTAGTCCGTGAAGCCATCAGTGCAGATGCGCATTCAGATACACACGGGAATTGATGTGGGAATGCCCAGCAAAATTTTAGCCGAAACCAATCATGCCGGACGTTCGCATGACAAGGCTGTGGCCGGCATGTTTGGTCGCATTGTTCCCTTTTATGATATGCTGAACAGGCTGCTCAGCCTTGGGCTTGATCAGTATTGGCGTCATGTGCTGGCATGCAATGTGCATTTGGGAGATGCCGGTATCGTATTGGATCTAGCCGCTGGGACATTGGATGTTTCATTGGCCGTATGCCGGCGCCATGCTTCCGCCGTGGTGTATGCCATGGATTTTTGCCCGCCCATGCTGGCCCGGGGCAAGCGTAAGCTTGGAGGGAAAAATGTTCAGCACATATTGCCTGTAGCTGCTGACGCAAAGCATATCCCCTTGCCTAATACCTCTGTAGACTGCGTGGCTATAGCCTTTGGCATTCGTAACATAGTTCCACGTGATGCCGCTTTTACTGAAATGCTGCGGGTGCTCAGACCAGGCGGACGGGCGTGTATCCTTGAATTCGGTTCAGGCCAGGAGCGCATCTGGGGTGGACTGTATAATGGATATCTCAATCATGTACTGCCACGGGTGGGTCGTTTGTTTTCCAGAGATCCAGGAGCTTATGACTATCTGGCTGAGACCATTCGCCAATTCCCTTCAGCGGTTCGTTTGGAGGAAGAACTGCGGCAGGCCGGTTTTATGCACGCCTGGCATGAAAAACTGACATCAGGCATAGTCTGCCTGCATGTGGGAGAAAAAGCTGCATGATTGTGCTTGCGTTGCAGATGGTAACGGAGGCGGTATTACTTGGTCAACTTTGCTGCGAGGTGTATAATAGCAAAGCCAAATAATAGAGCAGCCAATCCGATGGCACGCAGCTGACTCTCCGGCAAAGGTAAAAGCTGCTCCAGCATGTGTCGCATACCTTTGGGTGATACTGTCCAGCATAGGCCCTCCAGCACAATGGCAAGACCGAGGGCACGCAAAAAAAGCTCCGTGTCAAAATTCATGTTTTTTTGGTGACGGAAAATTTGTTTTTTGTAAAGTCTTTTGCGTCAGATGAAGTGTAATTAGGCGTGAAGCCGCCTTTGAATCTCAAGAGGGAGGCGAGATAAGCTGTGGCCTTACTGCTCTGTGCTGCAACAGGGTTGGAACTTGCATGGCTAGTGCCGTCTTTTTCGCCTCCCGGCTTCCCTACGGGTGACGAACGATATACGGCTGCTGAACACTGGCCTGAAATGGTTCTCTGGCCTTTGCGTCTGAAACATGGCTCTGGTCTATGCTGTATTACCGGCGTGGGACCTATCAATGCGGCTTTGGCGTTAGGTTTGGTTTTTGCAAAGGCTTCGGCTGCAGGCATGCCTATAACAGGGGTATGTGTGGCTGGGCTTGCCGGAGCTTTTGACCTGCAGGAATTCCCCTTGTATTCTTTATGCCGCGTGGTGGAAGAAATTTGGCCAGAGTTCGGCTTGCATGACGGACAAAGTGTTACGGCAGGAGCTTTTGGTTTCCCTCTCTGGTGCCCAGAACGAGGAGAACAGGTACGAGACCGCTTGAATCTCTCCTCTGTTGAGGCATTGATAACACTGGGGGTACATTGTGATAACGCCACTTTTTTACCAGCGCGTTCTTTGACTGTGGCGGGTGTCAGTGCCAGTTTTGCCAGAACGGCAGACATGCGTTCTCGTTATCGTGCGGATTTGGAAAATATGGAAGGTTTTGCTGTGGCCTATGCCTGCGCGCGACAGGGGGTGCCTTGTCTGGAAGTGCGTTGTGTATCCAACAAGGTGGGGCCGCGCACGAGAGAAGAAAAAGATTTTCCGGGGGCCTTGCGTGCGCTCATGTGTACATTGCCCGCGCTTAACCTCATCTAATGATATATGCCCACATCCATTACCCTGAAAGCACGTCTTGGTCAGGAATTGCCTGCTATTAACAGAGCTCTGACTCATGCCGTGGAGACTCTGCCGGAACCGACCCGACCCATAGCTCGTCATATCCTTGATGCCGGTGGCAAAAGGTTGCGACCCTTGCTTGTTGTGTTGATTGCAAAACTTCTGGGACGTGATGATGCACGTATACGTGAGCTGGCCGTCACGCTGGAGATGCTGCATGCAGCCACATTGCTGCATGATGATGTACTGGACAATGCCTTGAGGCGAAGGGGTAAACCCGCAGCACATACGCTGTTCAGTGTGCCCAGCGTCATCTTGACTGGCGATGCATTGCTTGCCGGGGCTAATGCTCTTGTGGCCGATTGGGGTGACAGCCGTCTTTCCTGCTGCTTTTCCAACGCAACCAGCCAAACGGCTGCGGGTGAGATTCTTGAAATCGCCGCACAATACCATGTGGACGTAAGCGCCGAGGCCTACGAAAATATTGTGCGTGGCAAAACGGCCTGGCTTATCCGCTCTGCCTGCGAAATGGGGGCAATAGCTGCCGGGGGCGATGACGCAGCGGTACGAGCAGCTGCAAGCTTTGGTGAGAATGTGGGTATGGCTTTCCAGCTGGTGGATGATGCTCTTGATTTTGCCCCGGAGAGCATTACCGGCAAACCTACGGGAGGGGATGTGCGCGAGGGCAAGCTCACTCCTCCCTTACGTCTTTATCGTGACAGCTTGAGTGATGTTGAACGTGTGGCATTTGACGGGGCCTTTTGCGCCGGCCTTATAACTGAAGACGACGCCGTTGCTATTGCGGAACGTATTCGTGTTGCTGGTTATGATGCCGTAGTGCGTCAACAGGCCAATGCTTTTCTTGACATGGCACATCATGCTCTAGTCAATTTGCCAGACCGACCTGAACGAGTGATTTTGCACCAGATGGCCGACTATGTGCGTGACAGAAAAAAATAACGCTCTGCGAGGATTATTATGCTCTTCCGGGTAGAAATCGGCCCACGTGCCGGACTTGACGATACTCTGGGCCGCAAGACGGCCGGGCAGCTGCACGATGCATTGCACCTATCTGTGGCAGCTGTGCATCGCATAAAAATTTTTACCACAGAGGGTCTTACGGACGCACAGACACGTCTCCTGCTTGCAGAAAGCATTTGGCATGATCCAATCCTGCAGGATGCTGCGCTCGAACCGCTGCCCTTTGGAGACTGTGAACCGGACTGGTTTGTAGAGGTAGGGTACCGCCCAGGAGTGACTGACAACGAGGCCCGTACTGCACGCGATACCGCAGCCATGGTGTTGGGAATACCACGCACGGACTTTGCCGTGTACACATCAGTGCAGTACCGTATTGCCTGCGACCCGTCCATACCTCTTACACGCGAACAGGTGGAGAGCGCCACACGCGATCTGCTGTGCAATACTCTCATCCAGCGTTACCGCATAAAAAGTCGTAACGAATGGGATGTTCAGCCTGGCTTTGAGCCACAGACCGCCAAGGTGACGGGGGATGCCGACGATACAGTGGAGACAATTCCCCTTTCATCTATGGACGACATTGCCTTGGCGAAAATCAGCCGTGAGAATACCTGGGCACTCAGCATTACTGAATTGCACTGTATTCGTGAACAGTTCAATGCTTCTGCCGAGGTCGCACGACGTGCGGGCTTGGGGCTGCCTAAAGACCCCACGGATGTGGAAATGGAGGTACTGGCGCAAACCTGGTCCGAGCATTGCAAACACAAGATTTTTGCTTCGCGCATCAGCTATGCAAATAGTGATACGGGACGTCGCGAGGAAGTAAACAATCTCTATAAGACATGCATTCGCGATGCAACTACGTTGTTGCGTGCTCGTCTTGGTGCGAATGACTACTGCAAGTCTGTGTTCAGTGACAACGCAGGTGTGATTGCCTTTATCAATGGCTACGATGCCTGCATCAAGGTGGAGACACACAACAGCCCTTCAGCTCTAGACCCTTATGGCGGTGCCCTCACGGGCATCGTAGGGGTGAATCGTGATCCCATGGGAACAGGCATGGGCGCGGAATTAGTGTGCAATACCGACGTATTTTGTTTTGCATCGCCTTTTTACGATAAATCAATGCCACCACGTCTGCTGCATCCCCGGCGCGTACTGGAAGGAGTGCGCGAAGGCGTGGAGCACGGCGGCAACAAGTCTGGTATTCCCACAGTGAATGGGTCATTGGTTTTCGACGAACGCTATCTGGGTAAACCGCTGGTGTACTGTGGCACTTTGGGGATTCTGCCCACCGAGATCAACGGCCGTCCCGGTTGGTTTAAAAAGGCTGAGGAGGGGGATATCATCGTCATGACCGGTGGGCGCATCGGCAAGGACGGTATCCACGGGGCCACTTTCTCTTCGGAAGAACTGCACGAAGGGTCGCCCGCAACGGCAGTACAAATTGGTGACCCCATTACTCAACGTAAGATGTACGATTGTATCATTCGTGCAAGAGATATGGGGATGTATCGCGCTATAACTGATAATGGCGCTGGCGGACTTTCATCTTCTGTAGGTGAGATGGCTGAAGATACAGGAGGATGTGTGCTGGATATTGCCAAGGCTCCGTTGAAATATGACGGCCTGCGTCCTTGGGAAATCCTGCTCTCTGAAGCGCAGGAACGCATGACCTTGGCCGTACCGCCGGACAGACTTGAAGAGTTCTTGGCGTTGGCTGCGCAGATGGACGTCGAGGCCACGGTGCTCGGTACCTTTACAGCTTCAGGGTATTTTGAAGTGCATTATGGTGAGCGCGTCATTGCCTCCATACCTATGGATTTTATGCATGATGGAGTGCCACAGCTTGAGTTGGAAGCAGAGTGGCAGACCCCAGAGTTTGCAGATATTCGCGTGGACGTGGCCGATGTTGAACAGACAGCCTTTCTAAAACGCATGCTGGGCACATTGAATATTTGTTCTAAGGAATACATTGTGCGCCAGTATGACCACGAAGTTCGTGGGGGCAGTGTTATCAAACCTCTGGTGGGTGTGCAGCGCGATGGGCCATCAGATGCTGGCGTCCTGCGTCCTCTGTTGGAGTCGGATGCCGGAATTGTGATTTCGCATGGCATATGTCCAAAATTCAGCGATTACGATACGTATTGGATGATGGCCAACGCCATGGATGAAGCCATACGCAATGCCGTGGCTGTAGGGGCTGATCCTGATTGCCTGGCAGGTGTGGATAATTTCTGCTGGTGTGATCCCGTGGTTTCGCCGTCAAATCCTGACGGCAAATATAAACTGGCTCAGCTTGTGCGGGCCTGTCGAGCCTTGCGCCATTATTCACTGGCCTATGGTGTGCCTTGCATTTCCGGTAAAGATTCAATGAAGAATGACTATTTTGGCGGTGGGGAGCGGATTTCCATTCCTCCTACTGTGCTCTTTTCCGTCATTGGTGTCATTCACAACGTCACTGTTACGCAAACATCGGACTTCAAACATCCAGGTGACAGTATTTACCTGTTGGGTCCCACATGGCGTGAAATGGCCGGCAGTGAGGCTGCAAGAGAACTGGGACTCAGGGGCGGGCGTCTGCCGCATGTGGATGCCCTTGCCTCACAGCTGCGGTATCGCGCTGTCAACGCTCTTATGGGGCAGCGGGCCATAGCTGCTTGCCACGATTGCTCGGATGGAGGACTGGCCGTGGCCATGGCTGAAATGTGCATCGGCGGTCGTCTTGGTGCACAGATAAACCTTGATGCTGTGCCCGCCATGGAGTCCATGCATCTTACTGAACTGCTGTATAGTGAAAGCGCGGGGAGGTTAATAGTCAGTGTGCGGCCTGATCTTGCAGTATTGATGGATGCCGTGGCCCGTTGGCAGGTGTGTACCCGCATTGGCGAAGTGACTGATTCAGGGTGCCTGACCATGACTTCCGGTGACAGTGTCCTTGTGGATGCCCCGGTGGATGAATTGGTTCATGCGTACAAGCGAACGTTGGATTGGTAGATCACTGTCAAATTAGCATTCACATTAAAACGCGGATTTCATCTGGGCTCGTTGATAACGAAGCCGAATACATGGTTCATCCGGTAAAAGTGTACTTTGCCTCGTGAATGGCCAATATTCTGAGCTTGAAAAATTCAAGGCCTCTATAGCCATATGCCATCCGCTATCCAGGAAGCAGCAAGGATGCATGGCCTGACCATGGGTGAAATCGAGGACTGGAAGGACAATTTCCTTTTAGGTGCGGAGAATGCCCTCAGAAGTCGCCCACGGGATGAAGAAGCATTGAAGGACGAACAAATCAGGCGCCTCAAACAGAAGGTCGGCGAATCGATGCGGAATGGGCACTTGAAAATGCTTGCATCAAACGTTTCGGCACGTTGCGTCCGAACAAAGCTATGCTTGTTATCCGCAGTGATAACGGCCTTGTGTTCCAGAGCAGACGATTTCGTGAAACATGCCGGGACTATTATAAACTTATGCAGGAGGCATGGAAGCTGTTGCAGTCTACAATCCCCAGAGTTGGCCCTTACTACTGATTGACGACATGCTCAGGAGGCCCCAATCACTGTTTCTGCGGTTTCGACGCTACGACCACTGCCGACATGGTAGGCATTTGCACAGCATGCTCTACATGCTCAAAACCTGCCGCTATGAGATCATCCTTAATCTCGTCAAATGTGTATACACGACCTTGTGGAGTGTTAATCAGCATATTGATGCCGAAAAGAGTTCCTTCTTTTGGGAAAGTCTTACTGGCATCCATGACAAAATCACGAATGGCAACCAAACCGCCAGGCTTCAAAGCTGTCAGCGTTTTGCGGTACAAGTCCCGACATCCTTCTTTCCCCAGCTGATGGATAATGGCACTGATCCACGCAAAATCGAAGCCTTCGGGAAAGCCTCTCTGTGTAAAGTCGCCCTCCAGGAGAGAAACACGTGATTGCATGGCAGAATTGTGAAAGCGCTGTTTAGCCTGGGTAATACCTGCTGGCAGGTCAAACAGAGTAGCTGTAGCTTGCGGCAGCTTTTGCAGAAATGCTTCCGTATATGTGCCAGAAGCCCCGCCTATATCCAGAATTCGAGCGTCAGGAGGCAGGCTGGTAAATATGCCCGCCTTGTCGAGAGCATCCACTGTTGATGCTGTCAGCCATAAGGCAATGGCATTCATAGCTAAGATAAACGAAACGCCATCTTGTTCCGCACCGAGAAAACTCTCCGTGTATTCTTTTTGTGGCTTCCCATACTTCACCGCCCATGAAAGTCGGGACCAGTGGCGCTGTAAGCTGGCACGGTGGCGCAGCATAGGGATGTATGATGTGGATTCACGGCTATCCAGCAAAGGCACATATTGTTCGATCACAGAGTACAAGGCCGTAGCGCCTGTGCTGGATTTTGAAAAATAGCCGAGAGCAACGAGTGCATCCAGCAGTGCCTCCATTCCCCTGTTGTCGCAGCAGCTTTCTTTAGCGATCTGGCCAGAGGTCGCTGCATTGCCGAGCTTCAAAATTGTTGTCGCAATGTCCAACTCAGCCATAGCGGCAATGACGCTGGCACGCATAAAGCTGCTGCTGTCGTTTTCCAAATGTTCCAATTGCGTACTCATGATGCTTTCCTAGGGGTTGTTATTTACAAGCAGAGCAACTTTTATCGTTTTTTATAAATTCTTGATGAACTTTGCAAGAACGCCACAGACCATAGTGTTGGCGAGGACATCTTTGGTCACAACGGCTCCTGCCGCACCCAAGCTATAAAAGCGTCGGGTGCTGTTTAACAAACGGGGCCACCTCATATTGACCCCATTATCTCTATCTTTTATCAAAAGAAACATAAGCTAGTGTTGGAGTCATACATGCCTTTAGACAACAAAAAAGAACAAGAACGAGCTGAACTCCATCGTGTTATCTGGAATATTGCCAACGACCTGCGTGGGAGCGTGGATGGCTGGGATTTCAAGAGCAGTATGTGCTGGGCATGCTCTTTTACAGGTATATTTCGGAAAACCTGACGAACTATCTCAATAACAGAATGTGGGAACTCGGTGAGAATGCATTCGATTACGCTTTGTTATCCGACGAGCAGGCGGAGAACGCCCGCAAGGATATGGTCCAGGACAAGGGATTCTTCATTCTGCCCAGCGAGCTTTTTATCAATGTCTGCTCCCGTGCCCCGCAGGACGATAACCTGTATGAAACCTTGGAAACAGCATTCAGGAATATTGAAGAATCGGCTGTGGGCGCGGAAAGCGAAGATGACTTCAAGGGACTCTTTGACGACATCGACGTCAACAGCAAGAAGCTCGGCGATACCGTTGCCAAGCGCAATGACAAGCTTGTCAAGCTGCTGCATGGTGTGCAGGGGATGAATCTCGGCAACTACCAGGATAATACCATTGATGCCTTTGGTGATGCCTACGAATTCCTCATGGGCATGTATGCCTCTAATGCCGGCAAGAGCGGTGGTGAATACTACACCCCACAGGAAGTCTCGGAGCTTCTGGCAAAAATCACCCTTGTTGGCAAGACATCGGTCAACAAAGTGTACGACCTGGCCTGTGGTTCGGGTTCCCTCCTGCTCAAATTCGCCAAGATACTCGGCACAGAGAACGTCCGCGACGGATTTTACGGTCAGGAAATCAATATCACGACGTACAACCTCTGCCGGATCAACATGTTCCTGCACGATGTCAGCTATGACAAGTTCGACATCGCCCTCGGCAACACCCTGACAGAACCCAAGCACTGGGATTTTGAACCCTTCGAGGCCATTGTTTCAAATCCTCTGTACTCCATCCACTGGGAGGGCGAGGACAATCCCGTTCTGATCAATGACCCCCGCTATGCCCCTGCAGGCGTACTTGCCCCAAAATCGAAAGCGGATCTTGCCTTCATCATGCACACCCTGTCCTGGCTTGCCACAGACGGCACGGCGGCAATAGTCTGCTTCCCCGGTGTCATGTACCGTAGCGGCAAGGAACGAAAGATCAGGAAGTACCTTATCGACAACAATTATATTGATTGTGTGATCCAGCTTCCCGACAACCTCTTTTTTGGCACGACCATTGCAGCCTGCATTATGGTACTGAAGAAAGGCAAAACTGACTCTTCAGTTCTGTTCATTGATGCCTCGTCTGCGTGCGTGAAGGTTAAGAATTCCAACAAGCTGACGGATGAACACATAGAGAAAATATTTTCAGCCTTTACCGATCGGAAAGACAGTGAGCACTTCACCAGGGTTGTATCCAATGATGCCATTGAAGCGCAGGACTACAACCTGTCCGTATCGACCTATGTGGAACAGAAGGACACACGGGAAGTCATTGACATCAATGCGTTGAATAAAGAACTTGAAGCAATCGTTGCACGGGAAGCAGTCCTTCGGGCTGAAATTGACAAGATCATTGCCGAGATTGAGGGTTGAGAGGTCCACATGGACATTGACGCACGCAGCCTGGAAAACGCCCGTCATCTGTATGAGTCCGGCGATATGGCATGGAAGTCGGCACCGTCAAGGGATTGCAGCAGGTGCACGCATATCTGTTCCGTGGCCTGTACGATTTTGCCGGACAGATACGGGATGTGAACATTTCCAAGGGCAATTTTCGCTTTGCCAACTGCCTCTATCTCAAAGAGGCTCTCGCCGCTATCGAGACAATGCCCGACGACACGTTTGAGCAAATCATCGCCAAGTATGTGGAGATGAACATCGCCCACCCTTTCAGAGAGGGCAATGGCCGCGCTACGCGGATTTGGCTGGACATGCTGCTGAAAAAACGCCTGGGACAGGTGGTGGACTGGCAGCGCATCGACAGGGATAACTATTTGCAGGCCATGGAGCGCAGCCCCGTGAACGATCTGGAACTGCGGTCGCTCATTCAACCCAACCTCACGGACAGGGTTGATGACCGTGAGGTCATCTTCAAGGGCATAGAGCAGTCATATTTTTACGAAGGGTATAGATGGTGAAAAAATTAATGAAATCCATAAAAAACCTATAAAAAGACGTAATATAACAGAAAAATGGAGACAGCGTTTCCTCCTCGGCATAAATACCGTGGTATCCACGCTGAAGATATGATGAGCATATCACGACTCACCAAGACCAATCTAGTCATTGCCTGCATCCTCTGCATCGGCTTTGGAACAATTTCTGCGCTCTTTTTTCGTGAGTACTACATGGATGGCATGAAACACATGCGTCACGAAGCGGAACTCGAGATGTCGGAAATCAACACAAGGCTCACGTCGCTTTTTATCCGGCAGCTTACCGTTTCGACGTCCATGGCGAATGACGGGTTCCTCATTTCTTTTCTCGCCAATGAAAAATCCTATACGGACCCCATAAAAAATTATCTGAACGGCTTCATTACCATCTATGGATTTGACGCAACGTTCCTCTCCCTTACCAAAAACAGGGCTCTGTATTCCCATAAAGGATTTTACCGCATTTTATCCAATGATGCTGCAAGTGCCTGGTACAATGCGGCGCTTTCCCATGACAAACCATACGACCTCAATATAGATACGGACAAGTTTGCCAATAATGAGCTGTCACTGTTTGTCAATTACAAGATCTGGAGCCATCAGGACAGTCTCCTTGGCATCATCGGAGCTTGTATCCATCTAGATAAAATTCTTGCGCCCATCAGGGAGTTCGAAAACGCTTCAGGCGTAAGGGTAAAGCTCGTTGATATGGACGGAAATATCAAAATTTCCACAGCGAATGAACTGCAATCCAAAAACTGGTTTTCTCTGCCAGGAAATGCCTACTTCAAGACCCAATTCAACTGGTCAAAGATCAAGAACCAGGATGTCGCAGATACCAATCCGGATACCAAGACCTATGTCTACGCAAAATATATTCCTGATCTTTCCTGGGTTCTCATTGTTGAACATCCAACATCCATTTTCCTTGAAAACATGAAGTACAATCTGCTGAGGGCATTGCTTATCCTTGGCAGTGTTCTCCTGATAACCATGCTGGTCATCGGCAATGTCATCCATAAATTCGAGTATGAAATCACGGCACTGGTTGAGCATCAAAAGGACAAGCTCAATAACATGCGCGACGCCATGATGCTGACTCTGGCCAATCTTGTGGAAAACAGAGACAAGAACACTGGAGAGCATATCCAGAAGACAGCCAGCTATGTGCAGATCATCTTGGAGGAACTGCAACGCGAAGGCGCGTATGATGGCCGTATTACCAATGAATATATCCACATGGTCGTACGCTCGGCACCGCTGCACGACATTGGAAAAATCAATGTCCCGGATGCCATCTTGAACAAGCCGGGAAAGCTTACGGATGAGGAATTTTCCATCATGAAAACGCATGCCGCCGTGGGTGGAAATGTTATCGGGCATATTCATGATCTTATCCCGGATTCCCCCTACCTTAGCGAAGCCAGGGACATTGCCACACACCATCACGAAAAATGGGATGGCAAAGGGTATCCGGATGGGCTTTGCGGTGAAGCCATTCCTCTTTCCGCACGGGTCATGGCCGTAGCGGATGTCTTTGACGCACTTATCTCCGAACGCCCTTACAAAAAAGGGTTTCCCGTTGAAAAAGCTTTTTCCATCATCAAGGAAGAGCGGGGCACACATTTCGATCCGCAGATCGTGGATGCCTTTTTTGCAGCCAAGGATAAAATCATTGAAGTGGAACGTCAGTTCAGAGAAAAAGCATTAGCTGCAGCGTGAATATCTTCAACGGACTTCAAATTTGCGTTTTTCGTTTTGGACGTTTAGATTGGCATTATTGTCAATAAGGTGAAATCATATGAATCTGTGTTGCAATGATGTTGTACTTGGTTCAGAAATGGCAGATCATCCGGATTTCATCTTTGCTGCCAGTTTGCAGCATCGTGATATGCTTTCTCAAATGGATGCGTACCTCAACAGTAAGGGGAATCGAACAGGCATTCTCTATGGACTTCGCAGAACAGGTAAAACGGTATTACTTCGACAATGGTTGTTGCATCTTCCGCATGAGAAAAGGAAGCAAGCTGCGTACATAACGGTTGAAAATGAGGACTTTTCTGCAATCAAAAAAGATTTAAATGAACTTCGAAAATATGGATATAAATATATCGTTTTGGATGAAATTACTGCATGTCCTGATTTTATCAGTGGTTGTGCTTCTCTATCCAATAATTATTGCTCTTCTGACATGAAAATATTTATAGCAGGAAGAGATTCTCTGTCGTTATTATTCGCAATGAGTGAAGGCCTGCATGACAGAAATTACACACTGCATACCACGCATATTCCTTATGCAGAATGGAGCCGATTAACGAATAACAAATCGTTAGATAACTATTGCAGATTAGGGGGACTGCTTCACCTTGAACCCACAGAAGGAGAGTTGAAGCATAATGCTCCACTAATCTGGACAGCATCTATGGTGCGTGAATATTTTAGTTCATCAATATCAAATAATTTATTGAATTCCATAAGAAATTATAAAAATTGTGAAAACGCTGGTCTACTTGGTTCTCTCCTGAATACAAAAGATATGGACGCTGCTGTTTAT
>CAJOMG010000019.1:0-2078 GCA_905235595.1 uncultured Desulfovibrio sp.
ATAGGTGACAGAGAGAAGTATATAGAAATTATAAATGATATGTCTAAGATAGCGCCTGTTGCGATGATCTTATATAATAAAATTGGAAGTCAAAAATTTGTCAGACTGATTCTATCTACACGTGAAATTGATGATACGATACGTCTTACACACAGTACATACGATGTAATGACTATATCCATAACTGCATATAAAAGCGAGAATATTTTTGAAAAGATGCGTCAATAGGTTTATCAGAACAAATCAACTTTATAAGTATAGATAACGCACAATTGTATTATTCAAGTATCGTTGCATCTGTATTTTTTTCTATTTCAGGATGTTCGGAAAGAAATTCCCGTGTATAGCAATCAGAAAACAGCCCCTTCAATTTAACGGGATTCACAGAAATAATATTGATATCAGGATAATAAGCTGAAGCATGTTCTTTCAAACTTTGCCACGCTGAAATCTGATATCCATACGCATGGTGGAACCCATTTCCATCATCATAATAATGACCACCGTCTTGGCAATCACAGCCAAAAAGATAGATATTTTTGGGCCTGGTATAAATAATGAACTGCATAGCTGAAAAAACACTACCACAGTGGTCTCGTATCGGTTCCAAGGCAATGTTGTTTGGCCAATTATGGAAAAGCATATCCTCGAGATAATACGTACTGGCATCGGCATCACGGATATCAAATATGGAAATTGGCCTGAATTTTCCATCTCTGCAACGGTTTTGCGGAATAATTCCGTAAAATTTTTTACAATGACCTTTGGCATAGTTATTTGCTTCATTTAGCCACGGTACAGGATCCTGAAAAAATAGATAATCAAGCGTGGCAAACGATTGCCGAAAAGCCCCATTCACACCAACATATATCATTCCATCTACGGCATGTGCATATTTGAGAGTCGGCCCGCACGCAATCAATGCGACATCTTTTCCCTTGTGGCATTCGCAATAGTCGCCGAAGGTTTTCGGATGCACGACCAAGGCTTTCATATGTGTGAGCAGGCATTCATTCTGAGCAATACTGTAATCGAGTTTTTTGTGAAAAAGAGTGAAAAATGATTTGATAATATCCATAAGATTCTTCCATTGTTAGACAGAGTGTTTGAGACGTGGACGAGGGTTACGATTTTTACGGAGTTTACATTTCCTCGCTGCTATCCTTGCTAAAGATGCTTGGCATTCAAATTTAATTAGCTCAAGCTCCATCAATGTCCGGAATAATCCAGAACATGATTCAGTGAGGCGCTGTGGCGGACAATGCGTTCGTTCTCAAAAATATACCGTATGAGCTGCCAGCCCTCCATATCCAGCACATCCAGCTTGCCTTTGTGTTCTGGTCGCAATTGCGCCTCAACTGCTGCAAGAACATCTTCCAGGGGGAAATAGGTCCCCTCAAAAGAAATCCGCGCCATATCCCCCTCGCGTCGTTCCAGTAGCGGCACATCATCAGCGTCTGCTAGGGCTGAGGCACAGGCCGCTTCCAATGCGGTATACATGGTCGTATCTGCCGGATAGATATGGCCATAAACCTTGAGTAGAGAACGGCCATTCATCTAGTGTCTTCCGTTTTGGGGTTTATGGCAGATGTTTGAACGTCATGGGCACCGTCCATATCAGTACACTGATGTTGTTCTCTCGCGAGGACTAGACCTTCGCAATCTCCGAGGGCGCAGGCAGTAAAAAAATCCTCACACATGCCTGCCATATCCCGGCGCAGCATGCGCACTGCGCCTCTGGCACGCAGACGGGCAGCCAAGGCGTCATTCTTGGGGGCCTCATTTTGATGATGCGCCAGCGAGGCGTTCAAATCGCCTTCTGCTAAGGCGAGTTGTTGTAAACGCAAATGCGCCAGGGCCCGAATATAACGCGCCCTTCCCAGTGTTGGTGCAAGGCGAAGGCATTCTGTGCAGGAATCAATACTGCGTTGTGGCAGACCTGACTGCAGCTGCGCTTCAGCCAGGAGCAGCCATACTGCAGCACTTTCCGGTAGTAATAGAGACGCTTGCTCAAGAGTTGATAATGAAGAAGCACTTACCAACCATTCTTTTGAGGCAGAATGTAACGTATTTTGTAC
>CAJOMG010000019.1:2130-35281 GCA_905235595.1 uncultured Desulfovibrio sp.
CCTGAGTTGGCGATGGTACACGTGCTTTATACCATGCACCACCACGTACAGCTATATCGCCAGTATTATGTTGTTGCTGATATAATTCCAATGTCTCATGGAACAGTTTTTCATATGTATTAAGAAGGTTGTGTCGTAAGAGTAGTATCTCGGAATTACGCAATAGTCGTTTGATTTCATTTGCTGCGTCATTGCGTACTACCAGAGTCACAACAACCTCTGAATCCTCTCCTTTTTTTTCAATAGTGTGTTTGTTTGTGTACAGTTGAGCGACAAGTGCGCGCAGGTCAACGTCTGGCGAAAAGCCCATGCGCAGGATCTGCTGTTTAGGCAAGGCTTCGGCAGCTGCGGCGAGGGCTTCCAGTCGTGCTTTTGCTATGGCGCAGGATTCCGCAATGGGCAGTGGCAGCGAAGATACAGGGCAGCGGGCTTTGCGGAGTATAGGAGAATGCAGGAATACATTATCAATCGATGTCACTGAAGGTGTTGCATTATCTGCCATAAAAAAAGCAGAGAGAAATTCCCCCGGTGCAGCAGCAGGCAGAGGCGTTGTGCTTACGATAACACTGCCCATGAGTATGAGTATGCATACAGGCGTGCGTGGTAAAAAAAACAACGTCCGCATTGAACCTATTATTTGATACCAATGGTTTGCATAATTTTCTTTGCCATGGGGCTGACCAGATCTTTCAGTGTACCCTGCATGAGTTTATCAGCAGCACTGCTTGATGGCAGCCCCGTGCGAGATTGTGTTGCATTGAGCGATTCGCGTAGGATGCGCTTTTGCCGGTTGGCTAGTACATAACTGACACGCAGAACGGTTGACATGTCTGTGGCAGAGGTTTCGTTGAGCATTGCTTCGTCGACCTGCCCTGTGATCAGATAGTCTGGATTACCCTTGCGCGCTTCATCAATGTTAAGGGCATATGAGAGTTGTAATCCATTGCGCGCAAGTTCGTCAGCCACACCCTTGCTTATCCACTGGGGAACATTGTCTGTCGTCACAAAAGCACTTTTGTCGCGGCGGATCCCGATAATTGTCTGATCTGGCCTTTTATCTTCAAATGTAACCACAGTGACACGGGGGGCATTAGGCGTAGGCAGCACAGCTATGTCAGGTGGTGGCGTTGGCAACAGCCTGAGATTGTTACTCGGCCCGCAGGCCGCAAGCAGGCTCAGCAGGAAAAGACAGAGAACGGCATGAAAATATTTCATGGATGCCTCACAACGTATAGATTTTTCTAATAATATTTATATTTATCTGCAACTTCACCATTTTGCAAGGTGTATAATGACCATTCGCATACTGCACTTGCCAGAAAGCCAAAAAAAGCAGAAGCTTTATGGAAAAATTGGTAGACATTCGAAAGGAGAAGGCATGTCGGATCGTGTGCTCTATCCTGCCCCTGGGTGCGTGGTTGAATATATGGAAGGCAATGCTGTCCAGATTGGCCTTGTTATCGAAGAAAGTGGTGGTAAGTTGCGACTGCTGTTGCCAAACCGTAGGGAATTGCGCCTTAATAGCTCACGCCTTTTGCCTTGGCTTGGTCCTTTGCATGAGGTGGGGCAGAGTAAGGATGCACTGGTACATTTGCTTGAAGAGCACAAAGTCTGCCGTGAGGATCTGGCTGTTTCTGTGCCTCTAATTGAGGCATGGGAGCTGGCACAGGGTGAGGTACACTCAGCTCCTGCTGCCTGGTTTGCTGAACTGTTTTTAAATGACCCCACCACTGATCAAATTGCTGCGTATGGTCGGGCGCTGCTTTGCTGCAAAAGCCATTTTCGTTTCCAGCCGCCGGAATTTCAAGTATTCTCCGCTGAGATGGTAGAGAAACGCCTTTCCGAAGAAAAAGCAAGACAGGAACGTGATGCCCTTACAGCAGGTGGCGCTGCCTTTTTGCGCTTGCTTTGGGATGTGGCACAGCACAAGAGAAATCTCCCTGCCCAATCCGAGGGTAGCAGTGAATGGCCTGTGCAAGAGGTAGCATCGCGGCTGGAAGATATATTACGCGCTCGTATGGTTGATCCCGAAAGTCAAGAATATGAGCCACTCTGGCGTACCTTGAGTAAGGGGTTGCCTGATATCCCGCATCTGCCCTTGCAGTTGCTTACAGCTTGGGGAAAGTTGCCGCCGCACTATAACTTTTGGCTCGACCGTGCGGGGTATTGTGAAGGTGATTCTTGGTGGGAGCCCTTTCGTAACACTGTAGAATCCCTAGTGGCTCAGGGGGTTACGCCATCACCAGATCTGCCCTCCTGTCCTGAACCCTGCATCAGCATTGACAGTGCCACTACCAGGGATGTGGATGATGCATTTCATGTGGAAGCAGCTGAAGATGGTTGGATAGTGACTATCGTTCTGGCATGTCCAGCCCTGTACTGGCCTTTTGGCAGCCCATTGGACAAGGTTGTACTGCATCGTGGTACGAGCCTTTATCTGCCCGAAGGTACTTGCCATATGTTGCCTCAGATACTTGGTATACAGGCGTATTCCCTGTTAGCCGGGCAACCCCGTCCAGCCTTGGCCGTGCGTGTGTTCGTGGGTACTGATGGTACCGTGGGAAGCTGTGAGCTTGCCATTGTCAAGGCCACTTTGTGCGCCAATCTGACATATGAAGATTGTCAGAGTGTGCTGGAGGCACAGCTACATGGACAGCCCTTGCCAGATTGTGCTGCAACTCCATTTGCTGAGCAGTTGCATCTTGGTCTTGCTCTTGCTCGCAGCCGTCAAGCTGCGCGTATCGCCGCCGGAGCAGTGATTATGGACAGACATGATCCCGTTATCATGCTTACAGGGGAGGGAGAGGACACACGTGTGCAGGTTATTCCTGACCATCAGTCTCCTGACGCACAGATGCTTGTGGCGGAAATGATGATTCTTGCTAGCTCTGCGGTAGCTGATTGGGCGGCTGCCCACACTTGTGCCATGCTGCACCGTGTCCAGGATGTGGCCGTTCCAAAAGAATATGCCGGAGTGTGGAACGCTCCAGAAGACATGACTCGTGTCATGCGTGCTCTGACGCCTTCGAGCTTGGATGTCCAGGCTCGTCCGCATGCGGCACTGGGACTGGAGCGATACGCACCCATGACTTCCCCGCTCAGACGCTATCCTGACCTTGTCAATGAAGCGCAGCTGACACATATGTTGCAAACCGGCCAACCTCGCTGGACGGCAGAAGATTTGAAAATGTTGCTTGGTGCGTTGTCGCCTGTGTTAGAAGTTGTTGGACAGGTTCAGCGTTTTCGTCCACGCTATTGGAAGTTACTGTTCTTCCGTCAGCAGGGAGACAAATTATGGTGGCGTGGTGTTATTACAGAAGAAAATGAAACATTTGTAAGTGTGAGTTTGCCGCAACAGGGCATCTTTGTGCGCGGCAGAAGGTGTATGTTTGATGAAAGGGCATATCCTGGTATGGCAGTGCTTGTACGCATTGGCAAAGTTCAGCCTTTGTATAATGAAATCAGTATATTGGAAGCCGCTGCAGCGGAGTAAGAATTGCTCTAATTAATGAGGTAGCCATGGCTGGTAACAGTTTTGGCCGTATTCTGCGTTTGACCACATTTGGTGAGTCCCATGGCTTGGGATTGGGTGGCGTTGTAGATGGTTGTCCAGCTGGGATTCCCTTGAAAGGATATGCAGGTCGAGTTAGACCGGCGCAAGCCCGGCCATGGTCCTACGGGCACACCCCGCAAGGAATCCGATACGGTACATCTGCTTTCTGGTGTGTATGAAGGTGTGACCACAGGTACACCTATAGCTTTTTATATTGCTAATGAGAATCAACACTCCCGAGATTACGGAAATTTGGCTGAAGTCTTTCGTCCGGGGCACGCCGATTGGGGTTTTTTTAAGAAATTCAATGGCATTCGCGACCATCGGGGCGGAGGGCGATCTTCCGGGCGAGAAACTGCGGCTCGGGTAGCGGGTGGTGTTATCGCCCGAAAGATACTGGAACCCTATGGCGTCAGTATACGAGGAGCGTGTGTGGAACTAGGCGGCATTGGCTTGCCGGAACATACGGTGCTAGAGCTGGATGGTGCTCGTTCACGTCCTTACTGTGCTGCCCATGACAGCTTGCCTCCTTTGTGGGATGCAGCTGTTTCCGAGGCCCGTAAAGCCGGAGACACACTTGGTGGTGTAGTTCGTATAGAGGCTAACAATGTGCCGGCTGGTTTGGGTGAGCCTGTGTTTGACAAGCTGCAGGCCGTTCTGGCCCATGCCGTTATGAGTGTGGGCGCGGTAAAAGGGTTTTCTGTGGGAGAGGGCTTCGGCGCGGCGAAGTTACGTGGCTCGCAAAACAACGATCCCCTGTACCCAGCACAACCGCCAAGGCCCGGTGGAGCGTGCTTTGCTTCCAATCATGCGGGAGGCATTCTGGGGGGAATTTCCAGCGGTCAGCACATCATCATGCACGCGGCGGTCAAGCCTATCGCCTCCATTGCCACGGTGCAGCATACCGTGGACAAGAAGGGACGAGCTGCTGAGGTGCAGGTAGGCGGCCGACATGACCTTTCGGCCATCCCCCGTATTGTTCCCGTGCTGGAAGCCATGGTTGCCCTGACGTTGGCCGATGCCCTGCTGTTGCAATGTCGTATGGGGTCGATTGATATATCCTGCCATGCATGACCTTCCCCTTCTTCAAGATTCCGATGTCGTGGAGCTTGCCGGCACGGTGGAGCGTATTGTCTTTTACAATGAGGAAAACGGATATACCGTGCTGCGTTTGCTGCCCGACAGCAACAATATCGGTGACAGAAATTCTCGCCAGCGGGAACCGATTTCCTGCGTGGGACATATGATCAACCCGCAGGCTGGAGTCCATCTTATGATTGCCGGGCGTTGGGTGACCAACCCTCGCTTTGGGCGTCAGATTGCGTTCACGACTGCAGATGAGGTGCTGCCTGCCACGAGCGAGGGCATACGCCTTTACCTGGCATCAGGGTTGATCAAGGGTGTGGGCGAAGAAATGGCCGGGCGGATAGTGCAAACTTTTGGCACAGATACCATTCGTGTGCTGGATGAAGAGCCGGAACGTTTGCTCAAGGTGCGCGGTGTAGGCAAAAAAAGCCTGGCGCGCATTCGGGAATCCTGGGCTGAACATCGGGGGATGCGCGATCTGTTGCTCTTTCTTCAACCGCATGGCATCACGCCAGCCTACGCCGTGCGCATCTATCGTGCCTATGGGGCGGATGCACTTTCCATAGTACGAGAAAATCCCTATCGTCTAGCCATGGACATCCATGGCATTGGTTTTGTTTCTGCCGATGCCGCAGCCAGTAAGTTAGGCTTCGCAAGTGACCATCCATTGCGTATTGAAGCGGGAACATTGTACATATTGCAGAAAGCAACTGATGACGGCAATGTTTATTTGCCAGAAGACGCTCTTGTGGAAGCCGTCTGCGCGCAGTTGGGCGTGGAGGATCCTCTTGTTTTCGACGCATTAGCCTCCTTGGAAGTTGACGAGCGCATCATACGCGAGAGGATGGACATGCCCGGAACGCCGGGTGAAATAGGCGTGTATCTGCGACGCTATCACCACTGTGAGGCCAAGACTGCCTTTTACATGCAGCGTCTCCTGCGTTCACCCAAGTCTGTTCATGCTGCAGATGTTGATGCCTTGGTGGACAAGGTTGTGGCCGAGCTTCCCATCACCCTCGCGTCAGAGCAGATGAAAGCTGTCTATACCGCTGCCCACAGCAAGATTATGGTGCTCACGGGTGGTCCCGGTACAGGCAAGACCACCATTATCAAAGCCATTATTCGCTTGTTTCGGGAGATGCATGCACGCATACTACTGGCTGCACCTACGGGACGTGCTGCGAAGCGCATGGCTGAAACATCGGGCTGGGAAGCGCGCACCATCCACCGCCTGCTGGAATACAGTCCCAAGGAAGATGCCTTCACACGTAATGAGGATTCCCCTTTGGCATGTGGCTTGCTGGTGGTGGACGAAGCCTCCATGATGGATACGCTGCTTTTTTATCATCTGCTTAAAGCCGTACCTCTGGGGGCGACCTTGGTGCTGGTGGGAGATGTGCATCAGCTGCCCTCGGTGGGTCCAGGCTGCGTACTTGCAGACATTATCCACTCCGGCGTTGTGCCGGTAGTTGAATTGACAGAAATTTTTCGTCAGTCCATCGAGAGCGAGATAATTTGCAACGCGCATATGATTAACAGGGGAGAGGTGCCATCACTGGAATCCAGCCGTGAGCATCTTTCGGACTTCTATTTTATCCACCAGAATGACCCGGAACGTGTGGCCGATCTTATAGTGGATCTCGTGCACTTGCACATTCCCCGTCGTTTCCATCTGGATCCTGTGGATGATATTCAGGTGCTCACCCCTATGCACAAGGGGGTCGTAGGCGCGGGCAACTTGAACGCTCGTCTGCAGGAGGTGCTCAATCCCAACGGCCTTGAAGTGCGTCGCGGTGAACGCGCCTTTCGACTGCACGATAAAGTTATGCAGATTCGCAATAATTATGACAAAGATGTTTTTAACGGTGATATGGGGCGAATTACGCATATGGATGTGCATGAACGCACATTGAGTATCAGTTTCGACGACCGCATAGTGCCCTATGAATTCGATGAGCTGGACGAAATAGCCCCAGCATATGCCATATCCATTCATAAATCTCAAGGTTCGGAATACCCAGCTGTGGTTATTCCCATCATGATGCAGCATTATGTACTCTTGCAGCGCAATCTCATCTATACAGGCGTCACGCGCGGCAAGAAACTTGTTATTCTTGTGGGCGAATCTCGTGCACTACATATGGCCGTCAAAAACAATAAAACCCGCAGACGTTTTACCCGTCTGGCACGGCGTCTTACTCCAGAAGATAACGAGTAAGGAGTTATGCTGGAAAAGCTGTTCATTTGTGTTGTACGGCAAAAAGCTGGTGCTATTTGTGTGTATTAAGTGCAGTGATCTCTGTACCAATACGCATCAGGGCATCTCGCAACACATCATCGCCTACGGCATAGGAAAAACGGATACAGTTGTCATTTCCAAATGCCACACCGGGCACAACAGCAACATGCGCTTTGTCTAGAAGATGAGTACACAGTTCTGTAGAATTATGCACTTCCTCGCCATAGCAGGAGCTTACGTCAAGAAAAAGATAGAATGCGCCGTCAGGTTTGGGGCAGACAACATTCGGCCAGCCATCGATAATCTCCAGAGCCATGTCGCGGCGGCGCACAAATGCCTTGCGCATTGCATGCACACAATCCATAGGGCCACTAAGCGCAGCCAATGCGGCCTTTTGGGTGATGGAGCAAATGCTGGACGTACTTTGGCCTTGCAAGGCAGAAATTTTTTTAACCAATTCAGGGTGCGCAGCCAGGAAACCAAGACGCCAACCCGTCATGGCAAAACTTTTGGAAACCCCGTTGAGCACAGCCACCTGCTCTGGATATTGTGCAAACCAAGTGATGGCGCTGGTCATCTTGGCTGGTGCAAAAACGAGTTGGTCGTAGATTTCATCAGAGAGCACAAAAAGACCCCGCGCCAAGGCCCAATTCATGATGGCAGAAAATTCTGCCTCGGTATATACGGCTCCCGTGGGATTGCTGGGAGAGTTGAGGATGAGCATTTTGGTCTTGCTGGTGACGCGGGCGTCAAGCATCTCGGGTGTCACTTTGAAATGGCGTTCAGGACCGGCTGGGACTGTAACGGGTACTGCCCCGGCAAGCATGATTATGTCCGGGTAGCTCAGCCAGTAGGGGGCGGGCACTAATACCTCGTCCCCAGGGTTGAGGGTAGCCTGCATGAAATTATACAGACAGTGTTTGCCCCCTGCCCCCATAATGATGGATTCTGCAGATACAGGCACACCATACTGTCTTTCAAAATAGCTCCCCGCAGCTTGACGCAGTTCGGGAATGCCGGGTACAGCTGTATAGCGACAGAAATTATCGTCAATTGCGGCCTTGGCCGCTTCGCACACATGCTTTGGGGTGGGAAAATCCGGCTCGCCCACGGCAAGGCTGGTGACCGCGACGCCCTGCGCCTTCAGTTCAAGCGCACGGCTGTTGATGCTCAGCGTCAGAGAAGGCCTGATACTGGTCAATCGTTGGGAAATCTGCATACGAAACTCCTTCGCGTTTACGTAGTGCCAGTGGTGAGATAGTATGTCTCGCCGTGCTATAACACCATTATAAAAAAATGGTAGCAACTTCATCCTTAGGTGTAAATAAGATGTTCAGGCAGAATACGGCTGACGCATCAATGTCAGCTCCGCTCATTCCCTTGCCGTCCAACTGTATAACAGGTTCGTTCGTTGAACGGCGCAAGCGTTTCAGCGTGCTTTTGCATTGTGGCAATGCATTTGTGTGGGTGCATAGCAATAATTCCGGCAGCATGCTTGGCCTTACGCGTCCGGGAGTGCCTGTGCTAGCCTCACCTGCAACAAATCCTGCGCGAAAGCTTAAATATACGCAGGAATGTGTTTGGCTGAAGCAATGGGACGATAGCACCGTAGTCACTGATACACCTGCTAGTGCTCTTGGCCGTGGCTTTTGGGTAGGTGTGAACACAAACGTGCCCAACCGTATGCTGGAAGCCGCATTTAGGGGGGGACGATTGCCTTTCACCGCAGGGTATTCTTCACTTATGCGTGAGGTAAAACGCGGGCAAAGTCGGTTGGACGCCTTGTTTACAGGAACAGGTATGCAGCCATTGTGGGTGGAATGCAAGAATGTCACTATGGTTGAGGACGATGTGGCATGTTTTCCCGACGCGGCCAGTGTACGTGGGCAGAAGCACTTGCTTGAACTCATCGATATTGTCGCTTGTGGCGAGCGTGCGGCTATGTTCTTTCTTGTACAGCGTCCCGACGGCCAGTGTTTCGCTCCGGCCGACTGCATAGATCCGGAATATGCAGCCTTGTTTTACAAGGCCAGAAATGCCGGGGTGGAAATGTATCCTTTTCGTGCAGTTGTGAGTCCGTACGGTATTGACCTTGGCGACCTTCTGCCAGTGCGTGACAGCCCATCCTGTTTACAGTACTGAACATGCCATGAACGAGATAACATTGAAAATATTGCAAAGCGTGGCAGAGGGCATACTTACCCCACATGAGGCGCTGTTGCGCTTGGGTGATGATGCTGTGTATGATACCCTACAAGGGCTGGCTCTTGACACACAGCGCTCACTGCGTACAGGGCTGGGAGAAACCGTCTTTGCTGAAGGCAAGAGCGACACAGCGTTGTTGAGTGCAGTGGAGCGTCTCGCTGCACAGGGTTCGGTACTGGTCACAAGGGTAAGTTCTGCACAGGCATCTTTGCTCGGAAAACATTTTTCTTCGGGACGTTACTGGTCGGAAGCGCGGCTTTTTACTCTTGGTGGACAGATTGCCACCAGTATGGAACGTCCTTTTCCACAGCAGGGAGATGTGCTTGTAGTTTCTGCAGGCGCCGCAGATATTCCCGTTGCCCTTGAGAGCTATGGAGCACTTGCGTTCTGGGGTAAATCTTGTGGTTGTATAACTGATGTCGGTGTGGCAGGGCTGCACAGGCTTATTCCCCATCTGGAAGCTCTGCGTCATGCACGTATCATTATTGCCGTGGCAGGCATGGAGGGTGCGCTTCCGGGTGTGCTGGCCGGACTTGTGCCTTGTCCCGTTGTGGCCGTACCCACTTCTGTGGGCTATGGTTTGGGTGAAGGCGGTCGTACTGCACTTTCTACTATGTTATGTACCTGCGTACCCGGCGTTGCAGTGATGAATATTGACAATGGCTTTGGCGCGGCAGCATTTGCTGCAAAAATGCTTAGATAGTGTATGCTTTCTGCTTTAGTGCAAACGCAACAGCAGTACAGCAATATTGTGAGATATGTTCCCAGCAATCCCTGTGTTGCAATATGGAAAGGACGGCATACTATCTTTACAACTGGTAAGGATACACATGTGTCAGGCCCAGTCGCTGGCTATGGCCCCAAGGCCGATCATGTTTTCTGCCGCCATGCGGAATTGTGTTTGATTGAATGAAGTGCAGCTGTCTTGTGACATTAGTTGTTCTGTTGCAGCAGTGATGTCACTCATAATAGAGGGATAGTATGTAATGAATCCCGAATCGTCACCGGCATTGGGCGTCACATACAGAGTCACGCCGGACATGGGCTCAAAATAGGTCATATATTCCCCCGTTTGTACCGGCTTACCAAGGGTATTTTTTTAACGATATTCCATTCAGGTACGGGAAGCAAGTCCGTCTTGTAACGTCGTTAAGGCAGCGAATGCAGTGTTGAAATCAGCGACCGTACATATTCTTGAATATTCGCGAGATTCCGTCTATACTTAAAAACTTGAAAGAAAAGCCTTATGCAGGTGGGTACTCGCATGCTTGATTATATTCGATCCAATGCTCAGTCCTTTGGGGTTAAACTGGCCTTTGGCATCATTATTCTGGTCTTTGTTTTTTGGGGAGTTGGCAGCTTGAACGAGGGTGACACAGTCAACCTTGTGGCAACGGTCAATGGAGACGCCATCACAGCACGGGATTTTGAAATAGCGTATCGCCGAGCTGAAGAAGCCGTATTGCGTCAAAATCCAGGGCTTGGACGTGAACAGTTCAAGCAAGAACTGGGCAGGCAGGTTTTGCGTGGTCTCGTAGAGCAGGTACTTCTTAAAAAAGTTGCTGCAGATGCGGGGCTTGCTGTAACTCCGCTGGAATTACGTGCTGCCGTGGGGCAAATCAAGGCCTTCCAGAATGAACAGGGGCAGTTCGACCCTGCGACCTATCAGCGCCTGCTGGAGGCGCAGCATATGTCGCCTGCCCAGTATGAGAGTGAGATGAACGATGAGTTGCTGCGGCAAAAAATGTATGATCTGATAACCGCAGCTGCATGGACAAGTCCGGATGCGTCTCGTAATCGTTATGATTTTTTGCGTGAAAAACGCAGTGTTGACTACCTTTTTGTGCCGGCTTCTCAGTTTAAGGATATATCTAAACCTGCAGACGATACGGTAGAGAATTACTATAAAGCACACATAAATGATTTTTCCATTCCGGCTAAGGTAACGATAGCCTATATTCGTGTTGCCCCTGAAGATCTCGTTAAGCCGGACTCAATCAGTGAAGCGGATGCTCGTGCCTGGTATGCAGCAAACCTAGCCCGTTTTTCACAAGAGGAGCAGGTAAAAGCACGTCATATTCTTGTGCCTCTGGCAGAGGATGCGTCTGAAGCTGATGTCAAAAAAGCGCAGGAACAGGCAACAATTATTGTTTCGGAACTCACTAACGGCAAGAAATTTTCTGAAGTTGCTGATGCCCATAACGGTCCCAATGCCGCCGGTCCTGGTGGGGAACTGGGTTGGCTTAAACGTGGCATGACCGTTGAACCTTTTGAAAAGACCGCTTTTGCTTTGGAACCTGGTAAAATTTCCGAGCCAGTACGCAGTCGGTTTGGTTTGCATATTATTCAAGTGGAAGAAAAGCGAGCCGCTGGCACCAAACCTTTTGCAGACGCTGCGGCTGAAGTGCGTGCTGCCATGGCTCAAGAGCAGGGTACGGACAAGCTTAGTGATGTGCTTGACACGCTTATTGAAGATAATATCTTAGGCAAACAGTTGGACAAAAGCGCTCAAAAGTTGGGACTTGGGCTTGCAGAGATTGGTCCGGTTTCAGCCGTTGAATTGGCTGCAAAGCTGGGCATCAAGCCCGATGATGCTGAAGCTTTGCTGAACACTCCTGCTGATTCCCCTATGGACAGGGCGTTGGAGGCAGGAGATGCCTATATTGTAGCACGAGTTCTAAAAAATGTTCCAGCTTCAGTTGAACAGCTGGAAGCCGTTAAAAATACTATCATTGATCGCCTACAGAACGAGAAGGCCTTGGATGCAGCCATGCGTGCCGCTGTCGAACGCCGCAAGAGCCTTGCAGATGGGGTTATTAGTCCAACGCTTAAGGTCAGCCTGGGCATACGTAGTGCCGCCCCCATGGAGCGCAGCGGTTCTCTTGCGGAGTTTGCTCCGAGCTTGGAGCTTTCATCAGCAGTTTTTGGGGCCAGTGTAGGGCAGTGGCTCCCTGAACCGTTTGCTGTCACAGATGCCAAGGAGGGCAGCGGTGCTGTGTTGGTACACGTGGATGCCGTACTGCCACCAGACAACAGTGAGTGGGAGGCAATCAAGGCCATCATGGCTGGCGCTGCGCAGCGTGAGCGTGCTGATGGATTGTTCGCTGTTTTTATGCAACGCCTTTTTTCCACAGCCACGGTGGAAGTGCGCAATATGGATATTGTGGACAGAAAGGGATTGTGATGCAGAGGCATAGTGCACTCTGCCGGTTTTCCCATTTTCGGCATAGCGATAATCTTTAATTTAAGGCCGGAGCCGTTACGCGGTTTCGGCTTTTTTTTAACAGGCAAGTAGTGCTACATCTGATCACATGCTGAAGGAGATCTGTATGTGCGGCATTATTGGATACGCTGGGCACAGGCCCGCTGTTCCCGTTGTGATAGAGGGGCTGCGCCGTTTGGAATATCGGGGTTATGATTCAGCTGGCGTTGCCTTTTCCGGACATGGTAATCTGCATGTTGTACGAGCCACTGGCAAACTTGCGGCTTTGGAGGAAAAACTTGCTCATGAGGAGAGCGTGATTACGCCCACCTGTGCCATGGGGCACACCCGTTGGGCAACACATGGTGCTCCCGTAGAACGAAACGCCCATCCTCATTGTTCCAACGATGGGTCATTGGCCATGGTACATAATGGTATCATTGAAAATTTTCAGGAGCTCAAGGTAGAACTTGTAGCAAAGGGCTATACCTTCAGTTCCGAGACAGATACGGAAGTTCTAGTAAATCTTATTGAGGAGCGACGCAAAAATGCGCCGGATGTGTTGCATGCTTTTGCAGAGGCTCTGCGTGAAGCCCATGGTACATATGCCGTCTGCCTCATGGACAGAGCCGAACCGGGTGTCATTTACGCGGCGCGAATGTCCGCTCCGCTCATCTTTGGCCTGGGTACAGGGGAGAACTTTGTCGCATCGGATATTCCTGCCTTTTTACCCTTCACACGCAAGGTTATCTTTCTCGAAGATGGCGAGATCGTACGTTTGACTGCGACCACTTATGAGGTGCTGCATCTGGAAGACCTACGCCCTAAAGTACATGAGATACACACTATTGCGTGGGATATGCAGGCCGCGCAAAAGAGTGGATATCGTCATTTTATGCTTAAGGAAATATTTGAGCAGCCCCGTGTTATTCTTGACGGGTTTGCCGGTCGTATGCATGAGGGCGATGTTGTGCTCAAAGAATTGGATGCGTTACCAGTGCCACGACGTCTGCATATTGTGGCATGTGGAACTTCATATCATTCCGGCCTATGGGGGCGTCATTTATTGGAACACTGGGCACATGTGCCGGTGCAGGTGGAAATAGCTTCAGAGTTTCGCTATAGGGAGGCCGTGCTCTTTGACAAAGATGATATGGTTCTGGTCATTAGCCAGAGCGGCGAAACGGCTGATACTCTGGCCGCCTTACGTGCTGCAAAAAAGTGCGGAGTGCCGGTGCTTGGCCTTTGTAACGTAGTAGGATCTTCCATAGCCCGTGAGGCCTCGGCCGTGCTCTATACGCAAGCCGGACCAGAGATCAGTGTTGCCTCCACCAAGGCTATGTGCAGCCAAATGTTAATGTTGGCTCTTATGGCTCTTTACTGGGCACGTCGTAATGAGGGCATGACTTTGCAAGAACGTCGTACGACTCTCGCTCTGCTTGCGGGACTGCCTGATTTGCTGGATGCGGCCTTGCCAGCTATGCATCAGAGGGCAAGGGAGTTGTCACGCAAATACGCACAGACTCGTAACTTTTTCTATTTGGGCCGTGGGCATTGCTATCCTTTAGCGCTAGAAGGGGCGCTCAAGCTTAAGGAACTTTCCTATATTCATGCTGAGGGTTATGCTGCGGGCGAGATGAAACATGGCCCCATCGCATTAATTGATCCGAGTTTCCCCACGTTTGTTTTGGCGTTAGATGACGCACTACTACCTAAGGTCGTATCTAATATGGTGGAAGTGCAGGCAAGGCAGGGCAAAGTCATTGCCCTGACTAATGAAGGACTGGATATGCACGTCGAGGACATCTGGGAAATTCCGCGTCTGCCATCACCTTTGGCAGGTTTTGTAGCTCTGCCTGCATTACAACTTTTCAGTTATGAGGTGGCAGATTATCTTGGCAAAGATGTGGATCAGCCCCGCAACCTGGCAAAAAGCGTTACTGTGGAATAGCTGAGCGAGCGCCGCGCTGCGTCACAGAACAGGGGTACTAGGGCAATCTTCCTAGCGAAGGTCGGTGAACGTTGTTACAGGCGGTGGTGCAGCACGATCAGTAGTCGATGAAATTGCGGGCCTTCTGGGTGTAGCTTTTTGTGAAGAAGCAGTAGCGGGTTTTGCAGAAGAAGTTGCTTGAGAAGGTGGCCGCAAGGCTGTTTGTCCTGCATCCATAGGTGCAGGTTGTACCGCTTCCTTGGGTGCCTGTGCTGTACGTTGGGGTCTGTGTCGGCCTGATCTTCTTGCTGGGGTGTGTCTTTTCCTTGGCGGAGGTGTGACAACCAGTTCAGGAACTGATGCGGGATCGACAAAATGTGCGCCTTCGAGACGGATTTGGAGAGGGTAGACAAGAGTGTTCCAATACAGGCGTCCTCCGCCTTTGTGCAGCCAGATATGCGTTATATTCGTCCCGCCATCTCTGGTTACAACGGGGAATTGTGAAGCGGCGTTAGCTCTGACAGGCTGTGTGTAGCCAAAGTATAGGATGGCATAGGACAGAAGAATACATGTAAGTTTGTTCATGAGAATCTACCTCTAATCTTCTTACGGAAGATGTCGCAAAATCTTTAGGGCATTTTAAGGAGATGCCATGCAGTTGCAGCAATCTTTCATTACATCACCTGTTCAGCCCATTCCGGCAATCAGCCTCATTGGCATGGCAGGAGCGGGCAAATCTACTGTAGGCAAAATGCTTGCGCGAGAACTCAATTGGACATTCATGGACAGTGATTATTTGATTGAGGCTACCTACGGCGCACGATTACAGGATATCACTGATGCTTTGGGAAAAACAGCTTTTCTGGATGTGGAGGCAAAAATTGTCAGTGCAATCAGGATACAAAGGGCGGTCATCGCCACAGGTGGCAGTGTTGTATACCGTGAAGAATCTATGCGGCATTTGTCGTCACTTGGCCCTATCATCTTTCTAGATGTTCCGTTCCCGCTGATTGAGGAGCGTGTGGCCCGTAATCCGGAACGGGGCATAGCCATGGCACCCGGTGAAGATCTTAAGGATCTTTTTTGCGAGCGGTATGGACTGTATCTTCGTTATGCCGATATACGTTGTCCCGCAGGGGAGGAGGTTACTCCTCAAATGTGTGCGCGGTGGATTGTTGACAATCTTCCACAAGAGATTTGTAGGGATGATCATTGAATTAGTGTCGGGAAGGGAAATTTCATTTTCCCCATTTTAAGCGGGCACGCAATATCTCAATTCCAAAAGGCAACAGGGAAAGAGCCACGATTGCGTAGACGATGATGCTGAAATGCTCCCGTACCCAGGGGAGATTGCCAAGAAAATAGCCGGCAGATACTAGACTGCCAACCCACAGGACGCATCCTGTTATATTGAACAGAAAGAAAGTGGGCGGGTGCATGAGAGCAATACCTGCCACAAAGGGGGCAAAGGTGCGTACAACAGGCACGAATCGTGCCAGCACGATGGCCTTGCCACCGTGTCGTCGATAGAACTGATGCGCCTTGAGCAGATATTCCTTCTTGATGAATCTGTTTTCTTGAGAAAAGATGGCTGGGCCTACATGACGACCAATGCTGTAGTTTACTGCGTCTCCCAGTACGCCCGCTGTCAGCAGTAATGCGATAGCCTGCCCGTATCCCATGAGTCCGGCCCCTGCCGCCACACCTGATGCAAAGAGCAAGGAATCCCCTGGCAAAAAAGGTGTGATTACAAGGCCTGTTTCAGCAAAAACGATGCAGAACAGGATTGCATAGATCCAGGGCCCATATTGTTCCGCCAGGGCAAAAAGATGTGCATCTATATGCAAGATTACATCAATCGCTGCATACAGCATATCCATGTAGAAAACGCTCCTTGCAGATGTTGTGGTTCACTCTTGTACCCTAAGCCGCCTTATGGCACAACACGCGTATGAGACAATATCTGGCAATTTCCGCGATTTCTGTGCTTCTAATACTGTTAGCTTGTCCTTCTGCTTATGCCGATACTGTCTATCATGTTGGGTTTCGTACTTTGGGGCAATGGTTACCGGAAGGATCTCTGCGGCTTGATGTCAACATATGGTATCCCAGCATTCGACCTCCTCGTGATCTTAATTACAGTCCATGGAAATTTGCTGCCGCACTTGGAGGCAAGCCTGTTGAAGAACGTTTCCCCCTTTTGCTTCTTTCCCACGATACCGCTGGTAACCGCTTTACCTACCATGATACGGCAACCATGCTGGCTTCTCTGGGATTTGTGGTCGCTGTGCCAAACCATCCTAGGGACAATATGGATAATATGGACGATTTGTTCACTTGGAGGCAATTGGACAGTAGAGTTCGAGAACTCGTAGGTACTATTGATTTATTGTTGGCTACGCCAGATATGGAATCATGTATTGATCGTACGCGTATGGGTGTTATCGGATTCGGAGCGGGAGGTACAGCCGCATTGCTTTTAGGAGGTGCGTTGCCAAACTGCGATTATTGGCCAGCGTATTGTGACAATACAAACGCATTTGACATGTATTGTCATATTTGGGCTAGGAATCGTATCAACTTGCTTTGTAAGCACCTACCTCTGACAAAGAGTTTAGCCGATAGTCGTGTTAAGGCAGTCGCGGCAATTTCACCGGCCTTTGGCATGCTCTTTTCACACAGTTCATTCCGATGGTTTTATCCACCACTGCTACTCATTGCAGCGGGAAATGACAGTATGAATCCTCCTTCGCTTCATGCTCGGCGTTTTTTTGAATTGGTGAATAAAAAAGCACGTTGGCTCTTACTGCCACAAGCGGATGCCGGGGCGCTTATGGCACCATGTCCCGCGTCTTTGGCTGACGAACTGCCTGAAATGTGCCGTTCTGTCCCGCCTGAAATAAAGGCCGACGTGCATAAAAGTATGCATAAAGCACTGCAGGATTTTTTTCTCCACTATCTTGGCAGTAATACGGATGTTCCCAGTATTCCACCACCACCGGATCTGTCACCGCCTCTTCCGGCACCTGTACAACAGCCTGCTGTCCGTCAAAAAAAGCGGCGTTGATTCCTTTAATGGAGCAGAGTATGCTCCATTAGACGGCTTTTTCACAATAATAAATGTTTTTTTGTATATGAATGGTTTTGCCTTGCTGAGAGCTATCCGTAGCTTTTTAGGGATGATATGCCATGCGTATGCGTATTATTCTTTTTTGTCTGTTGACAATGGCAGTTATGATTCCTGTTGCCAGAGTACCGGCAGTATTTGCCCAGGATGATGGGTGGACTGTCATGCCGGCTGGTGCACGCTCGGCGTTTTTTGGCATTCATGGCGGCACCATGCCCGTTAGTCTTCTCGTTTACGGCGATGGTACGTCGCTTGTGACATTTGTAGGTCGTACAGGTAATGATTTTATGGCTGTATTGCGTCATTCTGATATGGCATCACCTAGCTTGTTACAGAGCATGTCGTGGAACAAGGCACAGCCTGTAACGCCTTCTGCCAATGCCACTGCCGTACTTATGGCTGGAACTGGTGTCGTAAGCCTCCCGGTTTTCAACCTTTCCGGTGAGGGAGTTTCCCGTGTGGCCAAGCCCGGGCACCTCCAGCCATTCGGGCTTTCAGATAAACCCTTGCCTATCGAAGGCAGTGTTACACGACCTCCACATTTTATTCCTATCAAACAATATCGTCTTTATTTTCAGCCGTATTATTTACAGCCTCGCCGAGACACAAATTGACTGTATTTTAAGACTGTCTTGTTAGATTTTATATATAAAAAGCCCCCGTAAACAATTCTGTTGTTTTCGGGGGCATCGCGTTTAGGGATGGCAAATGTTAAGCATACACACTGAAGCAGAGAATGGACGCCATAATACCCACGGGGATACTGTAGAGCAGGAAGGGCCAGATGGTTTGCTTGAGGATGTCGCCTTCACGGCCAATGAGGCCTGTAACCGCGCAAGCCGCTACAATATTGTGTACGCAGATCATGTTGCCCATGGCACCACCAGCACCTTGAGCAGCAACAACAGCAATAGACTGCCTGACGTTAAAGTGCAGTTGCTGTGCAACGTCCCATTGGAAGTTGGCAAAGAGCATGTCGGACACAGTGTTGGAACCAGTAATGAATGCACCCAGACCACCGATATAGGAGGCCAGGGCCGGCCAAGCAGAACCTGCAGCCGCGGCACAGACCTTGGCCATTGCCAGAGGCATTGAGTCATAGCCCAATGGGTTCTGAGCTGAACCCTTGAAGATGGATACAAGCGCCACAGCGGCGATAAGGGCTATGGTCGGGGCCTTCATCTTTTGAAAAGTTGTACCCCAGGCTTCAGCCACCTTATTTCCGCTCATCTTGTGGAGTAAAATGGTCAGCAGGGAAACTAGAATAAAGGGAATGGTGCCGGGTAGCCAGAGCAGATTAATGGACGCGCCAAGCTTGATGCCGTCAGCCAGCTGTGGAAGCACAAACGTAGCCGCAGGGTTGCTGGCCATGACGGCCTTGAGTCCAAAAGCGGGTACACGGGTGACCACCAGGATGGCACCGCAGAGAATGTATGGCAACCACGCCATGAACTGGCTCATGTGTTCCTTGTATTCTGTGACGTCAGAAGCGGCAATCTGGCCTGTCCAGCTGGGCTTCCACTGCTTACGTTCGTCAAACTGCCAGTTGCCCTTGGGTACACAAACGCCCTTCTTGGTGAGGGAAATAAGTGCGGCCAAGCCGATAAGGCCGCCTACCAGGGAGGGAACCTCAGGACCGGCAAACCAGGCAATAAGATAATAGGGGATAGCAAAGATCAAACCGGCCATGATGCAGTATGGCCAAGCCGCAAAGCCCTCCGCCCAGCTCTTGTTCTTGCCGTAGAAACGGGTCATGAAGCCCAGCATGAAGATGGGCAGAATGAAAATCATGGCACCGTGCATGAGCGTGACGTTCTCACCAATGACATGGAATAGGGCCTGTTGATCAGCAATTCCTGCGGGCACGGCCAGACTTTTGAATCCGGCAATAATGGGCGTGCCCACGGCACCGAATGTCACGGGGAAGGAGTTGAAGACCAGACACATGACAGCTGCACAGATGGGCGGGAAGCCCAAGCCCAGCAAAAGAGGGGCGGCAAGTGCGGCAGGCGTTCCGAATCCGGCAGCACCTTCGATAAATGCCCCGAACATGTAACCAACGATGATGGCCTGCACACGGCGGTCAGGGCTGACTTTGGTCATGCCAGCCTGGATGGTCTCCATTGCTCCGCTGGATTGCAGGGTATAGTAGATGAGAATGGCACCAAAAACGATGATCAACACGCCTATGGCATTGACCGTGCCCTCTACAAAAAGGGCTGCAACGTGTTTGAAGGGCATTCCCCAGACAGCCATGGCCAGTACTGCACCGGTTAAAAAGGCCAGCGGCATGGCCCTGGTGGAGGGCCAGCGCAGGGCAACCATCAGCACCAGCGCAACGAGGATGGGTAAAATTGCAAGCAATGCAAGCATGCCAGTGGACATATAAAACCTCCCTTCGTGAGCCTTGAATCGGGGAATACTTTTCCCGCCGGAAACGCCTAAGTTTCCCGCCGGTCACCCCCGCTTTGACCGGCACGGATTCAAATGTGACTGTTGTTGCCGAATATTCGTCGCATTCTTGGTGCGGCGGGTGCCTGGTCTGAAACAAGGCACCCGCGTACGACACCCCTTGTGTACAAATACCTATTTCAGATTTTCAGCAAGCAACTGGGCAATGTGGTCAACCTTAACCTGCATACCACGCTTTTCAGCACCGCCGCGCAGCTGCATGACGCAGCCAGGGCAGTCCACCACAAGGCGTGATGCTCCGGTTTCTTTTACATGATCCAGCTTTTTGTTCAAAATCTGGGCCGAGATTTCCGGGAACTTGGCTGAATACGTGCCGCCAAATCCGCAACACACCTCTTCTTCCTCGCAAGGCACGTATTCCGCCGCATCAGCAATGAGTTCGCGCGGGGCCTCATGTACATCAAGCTTGCGGCACAGATGACAGGAAGCGTGGTAGGTGACCTTTTGTGCTGATTTATTGAAGTCCTCAGGTTTAAGGCCTAGTACATCGTGAACAAACGAACTGAAATCAATGATTTTTGCTCCGAAGGACTGTGCCTCAAGCATTGAGGCTGTGCCATCCAGTATTTCAGAATAGCCGTGCTTGAGATGACTCGCGCAGCTAGCACAAAGCGTGACAATATAATCATAGTTGCCGCCTCTGAAGGCAGCCATGTTCTGGTTGGCAACATCAATGGATGTTTTGCGCTGTCCCATCATCTCCAGAGGCAGTCCGCAACACGTCTGCTCTATGGGGAAGTCTACAGTGACACCCTTGGCGGCAAGCACCTTGACAGCGGCTTCAAGCTGCTCCGGGTAGATGAAATCCTGAGCGCAACCGGCAAAGAGGGCCACACGGAATTTCGGATTTTGCACGTGGGGTGCGATTTGGGACCATTTGTCGCGGAAAGGCTTGGAAGCAAGAGCCGGCAATGCCTTGTAGCCGTGTTTGCCAAGCACTGCCATTGGTAGATGGCGTATGAATTGCGTACCACCAGTGAAGGGCTTTGTGGAAAAGCTGGCGAATTTCATCAGATTGTGGAACATTTTGCGGTTTTTCATCACCGCACTCATCAATGTTCCTTCGATGGGGGAACCCTCCTCCGCATTGAGGCGAGCACGAATTTCACGCGTCAGTCGTGGCAGTTCTATGCCACCAGAGCAGACATTGGCGCACGATTCACAACCAATGCAGTTCTGGCATAGGATGCGTGCACGGTCGTGCCCGTGGAAGAAGTAGGTCAAAATTAGGCCAATAGAACCAATGTAGACGTAGCCCATTTTATGACCACCCACCAGGCGGAATACAGGGCAGACATTGGCACACGCGCCGCAGCGCACACAACGGAATATTTGTTTGAACAGAGGGTCTTTGGCAATTGCAGTTCTGCCGTTGTCAAGAAAGACCACATGCATGATCTTACGGCCGTTGTCATTGCCTTCTGCCTGGCACTGACCAGCTCCGCACATCAGGGTGAAATACGAGGTCAGACGTTGCGCCGTGGCATTGCGTGGCAGCACCTGCACAGCATCCAGCACTTCTTCCAGTTTGGTGATGAGTTTGTCGAGGCCGGCCAGAACCACATGCACTCGTGGCAGAGTGGTGACCATGCGTGCATTGCCTTCATTGGTGACAGTGGTTACGGCACCATTTTCTGCAATGGCAAAGTTGCATCCGCTGATGCCCATGTCTGCCGCTATAAACTTGCGGCGCAGCTGCACCCGGGCAACTTTTACAAGACGCTGTATGTCCGTATCTTGTTTCTCGCCCGTCACCTTGGTGAAATCATCGGCTACTTGATAGCGCGAAAGATGGATGGCAGGCATGACCATGTGCGAGGGGCCTTCATGGCGCAGTTGTATAATCCATTCACCCAGATCTGTTTCGTCTACGATCAGTCCTTCCTTCTCCAAGGCCGTATTGAGATGAATCTCTTCAGCGGTCATGGATTTGGACTTGACGATTCTTTTGACATTGTTCTGTTTTGCGATGTCGGCAATGATACGGTTTGCGTCCGCTGCATCTTTTGCCCGGTGTACATGTACACCACGTTTTTCGGCTTCTGCCTTGAACTTGCTGTACAGCTCTTCCATGTGCTGACATGCGTAGTCCTTTGCATCCGCTACTTTCTTGATTAGGCCTTTTTCGTCAACATCCTTGAACACGGCTTCACGATTGGCACGGTAGGACACGGCAAAAGTGTCTAGGGTTCGACGCAGAAAATCGTCATCGAGCGCCTGGTCTATTTCCTTGTGATAACCAGACTTGCTTACAAGGGCGTCATGCATGGTTTAGTCCTCCAGAAGGATAATGTGCAGTTCCAGTGGTCCATGCACACCAACGGCTGCCACACGCTCAATATCAGCGGTACGGCTGGGGCCGGTAATAAAGGTCGTGTAGGTCGGTTCGCCGTGACCCATGCGATCGCGCAGTTTATCCGCGATGGAGGGCAGGTCCGGGTAAATGGTGGATTTCTTGAGCAGCAATATGGAGATTTCAGAGATCATGCCGGAAAGGCGTACATCCTCGTTATCCGTATTGCAAAGACAGGTGCCACTGGCGGCCACACCTAGTTCGGCCCAGCCGACACCTACGTCAATTCCGGAAAGATATTTACGCACACCCTCGCGCAGGCAGAGGAATCCCTTTTCTTCACAGGCCTTTGCCAGAAGGGCAAAATCTTCTTCTGCCAACTGTGGGGCTGCTACAATCTTTTGCACACGCGTAGGCTGTTTGTTGGGACCAAGCGGACCTTTTTCAGTGCCTGGCTCGTCAGCCAGTATTTCCGCAGGGGCCTTATTGGCGCATACGTCCACCACATACTGCAGGGCTGCAGCCATGGTGGGTACTTCCTGCACCACGGCGTTCACAGCCTGAGCCTTGGCGGTGAACGCTTCTACCAGTTCCTGAGGGGTCATACGATCTCCTTAGTTCTAAATATGATACTCTGGGGGCCCCGTAACTATTACGGGTACCCCGTTCAGGACAGTTAAGGTAAACTCTCAGCGTACAATTCTACCGTGTGCTTGACTCGCACGGCATCCTGATTGTGTGAAAGCACATCTTCTAGCTGCATCATGCAGGCGGGGCATCCCGCTGCAACAATACGTGCCCCAGAAGCAACCACATTGTCACGTTTGCGTTGGCCAATCTTTCTGGAGTAGTCGTAATGGAACAGATTAAACGAGCCGCCGCACCCACAGCATCGATCAGCTTCGGCCATTTCTGTAAGTTTGTACGCAGGATTGGCCTGAATGATGGTGCGCGGTTGCTCAGCTACGCCCAGTGACTTCTTTAGATGACAGGAATCATGGTACGTCACGCTTAGAGCATTTGCTGATGGCTGGGTTGCTTGAATTTTGAGAACATCAACCAAAAAAGCGTTGATATCCATGGCTTTAGTCGCAATGCCATCGATAATGCCCTTCTCTTGTGTGCCAAGGCGAAGGGCATAGCGTGGCCAGAATTCTTTGATGGTGGCAGTACACGACCCGCAGGGACTCAACAGATAATCATAATCACCGTTGCGCAAAGCCTGTATGTTGGCACGTAACTGAAGAAGCATACCCGTGACATCACCAGATGAAAGAGCTGGAATGCCGCAACAGGTCAGGCCTGCGGGCATAAACACCGCTACCTTGTGGTAGCGCAGTACTTTCAGGCAGGCTTCAGTCATGTCCGTATACATTTTGTCACCAACGCAGCCCGGGAAGAAAGCCACCTTGATGCCGCCAGAGGCGCGAGGTTCGTCAATGACGCCGTAGCGGGCATGAATAGATGTTTTAGCCAAGGGGTGAATATGCCTATCGCCCAGCATAAAGTTTAGGAAGGGCGCACATACTGTGCCCTGGGCATCGCCACTTTTTTTGAACATAAAACCCTGCATGGGCGCGCCAACACGTATGGCAAAGTTGAATAATTCAGGTTTAGCCAGCAGAGTGCGGAAAATCATTTTTTTCACGGGATGCAGGCCGAGGAATTCGTTGACTATTTCCCTGGCCTCCATGAATATTTCCATAATTTTAACCCCGGGCGGGCAGGCAGCCTGACAGGAGCCACACAAAAGGCAGCGGCCCAGTTTTTCGGCCACAGCCGCTGGGTTTTTTAGCATTTCGTGGGCTAGGTTGTCGATGAGCGCTAGCTTGCCGCGCGCTACATCAGCTTCCATGCCTGTAGCACCGAACATGGGACATACGGCTTGGCACATGCCGCATTTCATGCAGTCGGTGATTCTGTCGTCCAGCACCAAAAGCCGCTGGGCAAGTTCGTGCAAAGTAGTCATGAAACGCTCCTGGAGCGGTTGCATTGTATCATTTTAAGTGCATCTTGAGAAAGATGCGCACAGTTGCAATAAAGCCACAACCAGCCACTTGCCATGACGGATGCCAAGCAAAGGTTCACAGCATTGACCTTAAATGCCGACCAGTTTTGTGGAATTCAACAGACCCTTGGGGTCAAGGGCACGACGCAGGCGTTGTGAGAACAGGATGGTGCCACGCGACGTTTCCTTTTCCATCCACCTGGCTTTGGCAGTGCCAATACCGTGTTCCCCAGAAAGCGTGCCTTTAAGCTTGATTGCCACGTCGAACATTTCGTCAATGGCCGCTTCCACGCGACTGAATTCATCTTTATCCCGTTTGTCACAGAGGAAGGTGGGATGCAGATTCCCATCGCCAGCGTGACCAAATGTGCCTACTTCCAAACGATATTTTGCTGCAATACCATTAACGGCTTTGACCATGGCAGGGATCTGTGAGCGCGGCACAGTGGCGTCTTCCAGCACTGTAGTGGGACGACAGCGCGCTAACACGGGCAGTGCTGCCCGGCGCGCTTCCCAGAGTTTGAATTTTTCAGCCGCATCCTTGGGAATATGCACGGCCGTTGCTTTGTTTTCCTTGAGTACCTTCTCAACGGCTGCAGCATCGTCTTCCACCTGTGCGGGATGTCCATCAACCTCAATGAGCAGGATAGCACCTGCTTCACGTGGCAGTCCAGCCTTGGTGTAGTCGTCTACACGAATTATGGTGTTGTTGTCCAGGAATTCAAGCGTACAAGGTACCACATGTGCGGCGATGATACCCGCCACGGCATCAGCAGCGTCTTGCACGTCGGCAAATACGGCCATACAGGCTCTGGTGGCTTTTGGCGGGGGCACCAGCTTAAGTACGGCTTCGGAGATAATGCCCAGTGTCCCTTCCGACTGGGTGATAAGCCCGGCCAGATTATAGCCGGTCACACATTTTACAGTGCGCGAGCCGGATTTGACCGTGGCGCCGGTGGCATCTATAAATTCCACACCCATCACATAGTCCTTGGTGACACCGTATTTAAGACCGCGAAGACCGCCTGCGTTTTCCGCAATGTTTCCGGCCAGAGTGGACACGGCCTGAGAGCCAGGATCCGGCGGGTAAAATAATCCTTGTTTTTCCACGGCGGCAGCGAATTGAGCGGTGATGACACCCGGTTCCACCACGGCATAGAGGTCATTGGTATTGATTTCAAGGATACGATTTAACCCTGTAGTGAGAATGACCACCGTATCAGACTTGTCTGGGATGGTGCCTCCTGAAAGATTGGTACCAGAACCGCGTACGGTCATGGGAATGCCATTTTCATACAACTTTTTTACACATGCGCTTAGCTGTTCCCTGGTGGTGGGGCGTATTACCAACGAGGGCATGACCGGTGGCAATACCGCAGAATCATAGGAATAGCTCATGCGGTCAGCTTCGGAACTGAAGACATTTTCCTTTCCGAGTAACTCTTCAAAATCCTTGATCAACGCCTGGCTTGCCATAGAGCCTCCTTACCAAATTATGATACGGGGGACGCGAGCTTGCGACCCTATCTGCCATATATACAACCGGAACGAATGTGTTGTGCAAACATATTCAATTGTCAAAAACTATAGCCAAATTTACCACGTTTGCCTAGAGGAAAGAAACGAGAAATTTGAGTCAGCACACGAACCGATATGCAGCGAAGAAACATCCGCATGGTGTAACATACAATATCCCTATCTAACGTAAATGCGCGCACGAAAGCATGTGCGACATTTTTTCTTTCTTAGTACGCAAATAGTGTTCGTTTTCAGGACAGGCATCCATTTCAATAGGCACGCGCTCTATAATTTCAATGCCATAACCGGAGAGTCCCACAATCTTTTTGGGATTGTTGGTCAACAGCCGTATCTTATGGATGCCAAGATCCACCAAGATTTGTGCACCGGTACCGTAGTCGCGCAGATCAGGCGGAAAACCGAGTTTTTGGTTTGCCTCAACGGTATCATAGCCCTGATCCTGCAAGGCGTAGGCTTTAATTTTGTTTGCAAGGCCAATACCACGTCCTTCCTGACGCATATATAGCAGGGCTCCGCGCCCTTCTTTTTCAATCTGGCGGAGGGCAGCGCCTAGCTGACCGCCACAGTCGCAGCGCAGAGAACCCAGAGCGTCTCCGGTGAGGCATTCGCTGTGGATGCGCGTCAGTATGGGGTCCGGGGTATTGAGATTTCCCTTAATGAGGGCAAGATGCGCACGAGGATCATTATCATTTTCATATGCTATGACCTGAAAGTCGCCAAAGCGTGTGGGAAGATGTGCTTCGGCAACACGCCGTACCGAAACCTGTCCCCTGTCCAGTCGATAGCGGATGATGTCTTTCACAGCAGCAATTTTTAGAGCATGCTCTTTGGCGAAGTTTTCCAGATCCGGCATGCGAGCCATGGTGCCATCTTCCCTCATTATTTCGCAGATGACAGCTGCGGGCTTCAGGCCGGCCAGGCGGGCCAGATCTACGCCGCCCTCTGTTTGGCCGGTGCGCGAGAGTACACCACCACCCTTTGCGCGTAACGGGAACACATGCCCTGGAGTGACGAGATCGTCAGGCCGTACATTGTCTGCCACGGCCGTTCTGATGGTAGTAGCGCGGTCTGCTGCGGAAATACCGGTGGTTACGCCTTCGCGGGCTTCAATGGAGATGGTGAAATTGGTTCCGAAACGTGAACCATTGCGTTGTGTCATAAGGGGCAGTTGCAGACGATCGACAAGCTCCGGTGCCATTGGCAGGCAAATGAGCCCACGCGCAAACCGCGCCATAAAATTGATGGCCTCAGGAGTTACAAATTCTGCGGCCATGGTAAGATCGCCTTCATTCTCCCGTTCTTCGTCATCAACCAAAATGATCATTTTGCCCTGCCTGATATCGGCAAGGGCTTCTTCAATAGTACACAGTGGCATGTTTTTTCCTTGACTGTAGACCCCAGCGGGGCGTGAAATAAAATATATATTGCGCCCAAAGTAGGTGTGAGGCAATTTTATGTCAACATATTGTCTTGCGAAGGGAGGATCACCAAAGCTGGCGTATCAGCAGGAACAGGCCCAGCGCAAAGCATAGGAGGCCGATTATACGGCCAAGCATGGCAGTGGCAATACGTCTTGCCAGAATGACACCGCCTGCAAAGCCGGCAATTTCCAGGCCGCAAAGGGCTGGTAGTAAGGAGAAATCCACATGTCCACCTTGCATGTTGCCAAGTGTGCCTGCCACGGAGGTGACGATTTGATAGGGCATGGACATACCCACCGCTGTCATGGGCTGTATTCCCACGGTAATAAGCCAAGGTATGGAGAGCACCGGTCCGCCAGCTCCTGTCAAGCCTGCCAGTATTCCTGTCACCATGCCAATGCTAAAAATTCCCCATGGACTCATCCAGAAAAATGATTGTCTGCCGCGGCCTCCTCCCTGTCGTGGTGGACGCAGGGCACAGAAACTTGCAAACAGGATAAGACAGGCCAGCAGCACTACCAGAGGTCCGGCGGGGATATGCGCGTTAAGCAAAGCTCCGGGCCATGCAGCGAGGCCACCAAGGAAATAGGGAACGGCTCTGCGCCATGGTATGCAACCCATGCGGCGATACGTCCATGTGCCGACCACTCCCAGCGCCAACAGGGAGGTAAGAGCCGTTCCCATGGCGGTATGTGCATCAAGCCCGCTCAGGAGGATAAGTGCTGGAGGGATGAGAATGCCCCCAACTCCGGCCAATCCCACTAGGATGCCTACAATAAGACATACTGAATACAATGCCAGCAACACGCTATAACACTCCTGTCACAATGCCCACCATCCATAGTGTCAGCCAGAGTGCTAGGCCGCCGTACAGGGCACAGCAACGCAACAAGTTACATAGGTTTTCAATGCGCGGGGCATCCCAGGGCGCAGCATCGGCATTGTCTGGTCCTAGCCAAGGCTTGTGCGTATAAACACCGAAATATACGGACGGGCCGGCCATCCGCGCGCCGCACATCCATGCGCAGGCTGCCATGGACCAGCCGGAATTGGGGCTTGGCATGCCTGTTGCTTGTCGGGAAATGATATATACCCCTGGCCAGTGGCCGGTCCATGGTCGTTCACTGGAGTTCCATGCAGCGTACAGACGCGATAGTATGTCCACCAATCTTACAAACCAGATTGAAAGACGTGCAGGTACAAAAGCCAGAATATCGTCGGTTTTTGCTCCTGCCCAACCTAACCAGCGCCATTGCGCAGTTACATATCCCCACATGGAATCAGTGGTACTCACTGCTTTGTAACACCACAGTCCCACAGGCCCGAAAACCAGCAGCCAGAAAAAGGGAGCCACAAAGGCATCCGTCAGGTTTTCGGAGAGAGTATCAGCCAGTGTTTTGCGCATAAGGGGGCGGTCCATGGTACTGGTTTCCCGGCTGACAAGCCAGGAAAGAGCGTTACGGGCTTCCGGTTCTGTATAGAACTCCACGCGGCGTAAAACTTCCTTTCCTGTGGAAAGCAGGCAACCCATGGCAAGTCCCGCCCAGGAAAGATAGATGGCCATCAGCGTGCCAAGCACAGGAAGAGAAATAAGCCCCCAGACGAGGAGACCTGTTACGGCTGCCAAGATGGTGAGGGCAATTGCCCCGGACAGCCGTCCGCGCATGGGTTCCTGTTTTGTCCCGCCTGCCAGCATGAAATGACGGGCCGGTATCTCCAGAGTGTGCAGCAGATTGCCCAGATAACAGACTGGATGCCGCCAAGGCAGGTCAGGATCTCCAAAACGCAGATCCAGTGCCAGAGCTAGTGGGGCTAGCCACCAACAATCCCACACGGCAAAGGGTGGACAGCTCACATCCATGCCTCCAGCATGCCGGTGCTTGCCAATGCCTGATAGAGTATAATGCCGGCTGCGGTGGATAGATTCAGACTGCGCACTCGACCTTCAAGAACGGGGATGCGGACTCGGAATGGAGAGATATGCAGAATATCCGCCGGCAGGCCGCGAGTTTCCGGCCCAAATACAAGACAGTCACTAATTTCAAAGACAAAGTGCTGTACGCACGTTTGCGCTTTCTCTTTTTGGGCAGAAGTAAGTACCAATCGTGCTCCATGCTGGCCCTCGGCAGCAAATGCTTGCCAGTTGGGCCAGATGCACAGATGCACATTGGGCCAATAATCCAGCCCGGCACGTTTAAGATAGCGATTATCCAGCCGAAAACCCAGAGGTTCAATAAGGTTCAGCGTAACTCCGGTGGCAGCGCACAGTCTGGCAATATTACCTGTATTAGGGGGGATTTCCGGCTCATAGAGCACAATCTGCATGGGTATGTATCCAACACGTCAAGATTATTACAGCAGTGTAGCGGCGATACCCGGTACCACTTGGCAGGTGACGCGCATATCTCTGCTGCCATGGCCGTTTTCATCCAGCGTGGCAAAGACGTCAGCTTCTGTCACTTCTACATGTACGTCTTCCACTCCAGCCGCTACCATACGGTCATACAGTAAGTGGCAGGCGCGTTCCCGGGCATTTTCTACGCGGTAATTGCTGCCTATGAGTTCGTGCAGTTCTAGTGCGGGCACATCTAGCCTGCGACGTCCTGTGTCGGCATACAGATCCAAGGTGTCCGTGGGGATAGTCAGAGCTGCACCCACAGCATTGGCCACATCTGCATGTGGTGGTGTTGCTACGGGTAATGCTAACAATGAGGACAGCCTGTGCGCTATGCAATTTGCTGGTCCGCCTACGAGCCTGACACACTTCGGGTGAGCTTCGCGTACGGCTCTTAGTGCTGCCAGTGTGTATATGGGCTGAGCGTTGACATTTGCTGTCAGTGCGCGGGCAGCGTTAGCAACCTGAATCAGAGCGTTCTCCATGGCCAAGTAGGCGAGTTTTTCAGGTGAAAGCCCATGCTTGGCCGCTAGAATCGCTATGCCTGAGGCAGAAGCCGTGGTATTGCCTGCTATGGCATCCATCCCATCCCGGGCATTACACACATTGCATGCATCTAGGAAGGTGGGGCGATTTCCCCCAAATGCCATAGCCGGTCCTTCGCGTAGAGGGCCAACATGTACGCAGACTGCCCCATTCTGAGTGCTGACATTGAGGCGAGAGTCACCGCCTATACCAATGGAGAGAGATGCGAGGGAACGCACCAAGGTCCGTCGTCCCTTGAGCAGCATGCCGTCGCGGTCAACTACCGGTGAACCATCGACAAGCAGTGCCAAGTCTGTCGTTGTGCCTCCCATATCCAGCAACAGGGAGCAGCCCTGACGTATGTCTGTGTCGTCGCCACACAAGGCCAGTGTACCCATTACACTGGCTGCCGGGCCGGAAAGGATAGATTGCACAGGTTCCTGTCGTGATAGTAGAAGCGGTACGGCCCCGCCGTCGGCTTTGAGCAGGCGTATGGCTGCGTGTAAACCCATGTCGGTAAGGGTACTCTCCACGGCATCTAGGAAGGCATTGTGTATGCGTTGTACGGCAGCATTAAAATAGGCCGTGGCCACTCGTCTCGGGAAATTGAGACGCCCAGAAAGTCGATGCCCGAGCGTCACAGGTAGATCTGGAGCAATCTTGTGTACGGTTTCACCCATGGTTTTTTCATGTATGGCATTACGTGGTGAAAATTTGCTCACACAAGCTACCGCTTTCACCTCATCTTTGTGCCATTGTGAGGCGGCTTGGGACAGCATTTCTGTACGTAGGGGGCTGACTTCCACGCCGCGGTGGTCTAGCCCACCTGGAATTACGCAAATATGTTTGCCAAGGGCAAAACGATGGGGATCCAAGCCAGGTCCGGCTGACAGTGCTAAACCTACAGGGTCGGCGCAGTCCTGCACCAGGGCGTTGACAGCCAGGGTGGCCCCTAGCGTCACGCGGGATACATTGGCAAATGTTCCGTTTGAGGATTGTGCTTCCAGAGCGTACAGCACTTCGCGTACGGAAGTGGGCAGGTCTTCGTGGTGTGTCTTAACCTTGGCCGATGCAATCAGTCGTGCAGTGGGAAGAACCTGGCCCTCTGCCATGGATGCGCACGACAGCAGCACGGCATCTGTGTGTGTGCCCCCGGCGTCAATGCCTAGCACCAGAGTTTCCATCATGTCTGCCCCCGTTTATAGGTACATCATCATACGGTATTCGAGATTGTAGGGCCAGTGCTTTTCTGGCCTGACCCTGGAAAAGCTGTTCTACAAGAGTGTGGGTGGGAATTGAAGACGTTTCCTCCAAAGTGAAGGCTACATGTAGCAATGTATCATCTGGAGTAAGAGAATATGTTAACTAGTGGCTTGCCAGCAGGCAATCTTATGGTCCTTACTCGCTTGCATGGGAGGCATACTGTCAGCACAGCGTTTCATGGCATATTCGCAACGTGGGTGAAAAGGGCAGCCCGTTGGGATACGGTCAAGTGAAGGCACGTTGCCAGGAATAGTCGGTAGGTGGTGAAGCCCGCGGGAATGTACAGAAGGTGCGGCCTGCAATAGTCCACGAGTATATGGATGCCTTGGGTTGCGAAAAAGCATTTGGGTCGGGGCATATTCTACAAGGCGTCCAGCATACATGACACCAATGCTTCCAGATAATTGCGCAGCTACGCTCAGATTGTGTGTTATAAGTAGCAGTGCCATATTGCGTTCTCGGCTGCATGAGGCCAAAAGGTGCAGGATCTGTCCCTGAATAGTAGTATCCAGGGCCGTTGTGGGTTCATCAGCCAGAAGCAGATCAGGTTTGCAGGAGAGGGCTATGGCAAGCATGATACGTTGTCGCATCCCACCGGAGAGCTGGTGCGGATAGTCGTTGTAGCGTTCTTCAGGGGCTGGAATGCCAACCTCGTTTAAGAGCTTTACGGCAGCCGTGTGCGCATCTGACTTGTTCAGGCCAAGATGCAGACGCATGGGTTCGACAACTTGTTCCCCAATACGCAATACTGGATTGAGCGAGGTCATCGGCTCCTGAAAAACCATGGCAATCTGCTTTCCACGCACAGCTTGCATCTCTTTTTCACGTAGTGTGAGCAAATTAGTGCCATGAAGCAGTACACGTCCGCTCAAAAGGGTATTATCTGGTGTCAATCGTAAAATAGCCTTGGCGGTGAGGCTCTTGCCGCAGCCAGATTCTCCCACAAGGCATATCGTTTCACCGGCGGTCATGCTGAAAGTTATATCTCTTATGGCCGGGAGATAACCCATTTCTGTTGCGAAGGATACAGTAAGATTTTCAATAAGGAGAAGAGGGGCGGAAGTGATGGGAGTTGCATAGTGATTCATATTTGGAGTGCCCCGAAAATCATTTTTTCGTTTTTTTTATTACAGGTACAGCATAATTGTTATAAAAAAGTTTTTATAGAGGGTTTTTTATGCTGTCTATAATTATCAGTGAATGTCAATGAATTCTAAACCGATTATGAATTATGCCCGAAAACGAAAAAACCCGCTCGACTCTAGCGTAGCGGGTTTTCCAGAAAGAAAAAAAATTTGGCGGAGCGGAAGGGACTCGAAGATGTATAATAACATACTATTATTATGAATAAAAAGAATGGAAGAACATTAAAATACCAACAAAAATACCAACAATTTAGAACGGTAATAATCATGCATTTAAATAGCCAGTGATGAATATTCTAGTGTCTTCGATGTGAAACCTGAACCAACTCCACCGAAGGTCGCTTTTGGGATTCTCTCCATCAGACATATCACTAACACCTCTCCTAATTATATTAGGAGAGTGTCCGTTCGAAATGGGGGCTACTTCAGCTATTTTCAAATCCTTGCCTGGGAAATTTGCCACATCACTTTTCAACATGACAGCTTAAATACCATCTGACAACAAGATCTACAATACACTCTACCGCCTTGAATTAAGGCTAGTTTTTGTGACCTGTTCTTTTCTTTCCTTCCAATCAATCAATTTTAGGCGTGGTCTTATACCAGGTTGAAGTCTTGATATATCCCTTTCCATCATGGTTATTGTTCTAGGACTTAAGCTCACCACTCGACCATTTTTAATCCCTGATCCAGAAACCTTCAAAAAGAGAGTAGAGGATAAAAAATCACCGACAAAAAATTTATTATT
>CAJOMG010000020.1 GCA_905235595.1 uncultured Desulfovibrio sp.
CTTGATACTCTAGTAAAAAAAGGTGTGTTCGATGACAAGTCGGATGCAGCAATACTAGACATAGCCAAAACTTTACGTGGAGAAATACAATGAGTAAGCTTAATTATCGTGTAGTATTACTGTGTCCTGGCTATTCAATTATTTCCAGAATTATGGCGTCGGATGATCTCAAGGCAAAAGACTACCTCTATAGAGGTTTTTCCGCAGAATCTACATTCTACTTTGTAATAACCAACAATCCTCTCACATTATCTACAAATTTCCATTTCACATGTGACCTCTCCATGGAGGCTGAGAAGTGGGGTGGGATTTTGTTCTGCTGTTTTAGGCATAACTTTGTAAAGGTCGAGGATGCCATACGGTATTTGGAGCTGAGAACTCGCTTCAAGATAGATGACGTCAACACTGATGAACTTAATTACGTCCTTAACTACGCAAAGGAAAGCAAAGGGTTATTTGACCTTCGTGAGGCCTGCAAAGAAAAGTACGACGAAGAGTACCTTTCGCCACTCTTTGCCTGTCAGGAATTCTACTCAAAGCGTTTTGAGAATGAAGGGAAGGAATTCGAGCTTTCCGTTGTAGGTGACGATGCCATGTACGGATTCAGGTTAGAAGGCAACGACCCAGAGGTCATAAAAGGTGATGCTGAGCGCGTTTATTACGGCTTCGGCAAAGCCCTCCTGCCCAGATCTACGAACGGGCAATACTACGTCACCTACAGTCCCGTAATAAACAATGCTTCCGGTGAGTATGTTCTGGGTGATGAGTGGTCTCGTAATTATATCGGCATGCTCTATAATAACGAGCAGGTGCGTAGAATATCTACGGAGGACTTATCGTTATGAATAACCAGATTACAATAGCCGACTTGGCTGACTCCCCCATCTTGGGCAATTCAAAGGAGGTAATGGCCTATTTGGAATCATATACGCCCAAGGACGAGGTTGAGATGATGCTCGTTACGCAGATGGCGCTGTGCCACAACCTTGTCCTGGGCAATGTCTCCAAAAGCAAGAGTGCTTTTAGCCCTGACCCTGATGCTTTGAAGAATGCTGCTGTGTTCATGCGGCTTTTTAATGAGCAGGTACACACTCTGAAGCGTTACCGCAAATACGGTGGCCCAAGCATCAGTTTTAATAACATTGTTGCTGGCAACGCGGTTGTCGGTGACATAAATTCCTCAACGGGAAAGTGAGGTTTTTTATATGAATAATCATGTTGTAAAATGCGAACAATGTGGTCTTGAATACTCACGGGATTTCGACTCAGACATAAAAGAGCATCGGAATCAACACAAATGTTGGCAAGCTGCCCAGACTATGCATGGAACTATGCGTACGTATGACAAGCGTGAGACGGAAAAGCAGCTTATCAGGAGGGGGCTCGATAATTTTTCAGGAGACTGGCGGTTGCTGGTCGTGCTATATACAAATCTCATGCGTATTTACTTCGAGAGCAGCGTAAGTCTCCACGGGTATTCAAGGTACAAGAAGCACCCCAAGTTCGAGCAATTTGCAGCCATGCTTTTAAATCAGGATGCTTGGAAGGCTCAGTGCTCGAAATACTCACCACTTGTCTATGAAGAACTCGTGAAGAAATTTGGCGTACTTCCTGGCATTGGTGAAGAGGATGTTTATTGGAGGGGGGAAGGGGTACAGTATGATGTGAATTCCGGGAGACTGGTGTATGTTAATCTCGAGTAACGAGAAAACCTAGTGCTGTGAAACTTGAATGTCGCGGTTCACATAATTAGGATGCGCAATGACACTTTCCTCGACCTAGTTACTTAAGTTGTATGTCGAGGAGAGTGTCTCTTTTCTTGACATGAGGTAGTAATTACAGAGACAACCTGCTGCAGCGCGAAGGGTATCGAGATAATCTGCCCACGCCTGCATCATATTACGGCGTTCTTTGAGATATTCTGCATGATTATATGCTGCCCGAACTGCATTTCTTTCGCCATGTGCTAATTGAGCTTCGATTACGTCAGGCCGATAGCCTTGTTCATTAAGCAGAGTAGATGCCATAGAACGAAAACCATGAATGGTCATAGTATTCTTGTCATAGCCCATACGGCGAAGGGCAACTAGCAAACCCATATCTGTTAGATATCGTGATGCTGAAAACGGAGACGGGAAGACCAGTGTCCCATTTTGGGATATTTCTCGTAATTCTTGGAATAAGTTTACCACCTGTGTTGCGAGTGGTACATAGTGGGGACGGCGCATCTTCATACGTATTGCAGGGATCGTCCATGTTTTGGCGCTTAAGTCTATTTCTTCCCAAACAGCGCCTCGAAGCTCAACGGAACGGACGAATACATAGGGCATAATCTTTAGGGCATATTGTGTCACTAAGCTACCTGAATAATCGTCTATAGCCCGTAGTAAGACACCGATTTCCTTTGGATCAGTAATTGTTGCATGATGTCGTATTGGTGTGGGGGTAAGTGCTTCTGTCAATCCACTTGCTACGTCTATTTCTACAATTCCAGCAATCCGTGCATAGCGCATCACTTGTCCGCACATTTGCGCTAGCCTGTGTGCCATTTCAATTCGACCGCGTGCCTCAACTTTCTGGAAAGTTGATAAAAAATCAGCTGCTTTTAGCTCTGTTATAGGACGATTGCCTAAGAAAGGAAAAACAAAGGCCTCAAGTCGCTGTATAACTTGCTTTGCATAGTTTGGCGTCAACCCGCTGCTTTTCTTAGCGTGCCACTCTCGTGCCACGGTCTCAAAAGTCTGAGCCTGTTTTTTTGCAATGGCTAATACATTAGCCTTAGATTCTTTTTTCTGAACGCCTGGGTCAATACCTTCTGCCAGAAGAGACTTTATTTCATCTAGGCGTACCCGTGCTTCTTTTAAACTAAGGGCAGGATATGCTCCCAAGCTTAATGTTTTTTGTTTTCCATTAAAACGATAAGCTATGCGCCATAACTTTCCGCCTGTTTGGGAGACATGAATATACAGGCCGTTGCCATCAGAAATTTTTTGTACTTTACCTGTGGCTCTTAGACTTCTTAGCCTTGTGTCAGTTAGTTTTCCAGGCATTGTTGGTATTCTCCCGACGGGGGAAAGTGCTTGTATTGAGATACCAACAAAAATACCAACAGTTTGTTGGTATGTCTACAGACAACGGGAGACTATATAGGAGGAGAGAATGATAAAAAACGAAGTCCCGCAATGCTTTTCAGACTTTACGGGACTTCTTGAGATTATTTAATGGCGGAGCGGAAGGGACTCGAACCCTCGGCCTCCGGCGTGACAGGCCGGCGTTATAACCGTCTTAACTACCGCTCCAAGGGATGGTGGGCAGTACAGGACTTGAACCTGTGACCCCCGCCGTGTGAAGGCGATGCTCTACCAACTGAGCTAACTGCCCTCCCGAAAAAGCTCTATGCGAAAATATATGCAGAGTCAAGTAAAAAAACTGAAGAATATATTTTATGCTTTCATACGCATATTGCGCATATTGTTGCATGTATGAATACGGAGGGATTTCCTATGGAAACGGCGCTTGCGGAGCAAGCCTGGAGTCGCTATATTTTTTTTACGTATTTTCCAGAGGCGATATTCATGAAAGGTATGCTTTGCTGCATGTTGTTAATGGGATACTTGAGTATACAGCTTTTGGTTGTTGCCCAGGCCAGTGTTGTGGATGGAAACGTCATTATAGATCAACCTATGCACGAGAATTTGTGTGCCCTGACGTTTGACGATGGCCCTTCTGCCAATACACCACAATTGCTTGATATGTTAGCCGAGTATGGGGTTCCGGCCACTTTTTTTTTACTGGGAAAAAATGCGGAACGCTATCCAGCTCTTGTACGGCGTATTGTGGCCGAAGGGCATGAGGTGGGCAATCATTCGTATTCCCACCCGAATTTGCGTTCTATAGGGCCTGCAAGAAAGGCTGAACAGTTGCAACGTACGGATACGATTTTGCGAGGTCTCGGGGCAAAGCCCATATATATTCGTCCTCCGTACGGTTCTTATGATGATTACACCGTTAAGATTGCGGAAAAATTGGGCGCATCTCTTGTTCTTTGGTCATTGGATAGCCGTGATTGGAAGCGTTTGCCAGACAACTATGCCACACTACGCAGTACCCGTGGCACAGTATATGCGCCTGGAACATTGCGTGGCGTGTTTTTGTTTCATGATACGCATGCGCATACAGTTGAGGACCTGCCGCGTATTATCCGTGATTTGCGTGCTGGTGGCTGTCAACGGTTCGTGACCATAAGTGATTATCTTGAGGGCTTGGTTGATCCAGAACCGGGGCTGCATATGATACGTGCAGGTATTCCACGGCCTGCAGCTACATCATCAACCCCAGCAAAGGAGTGGGAAAACATAAATCTTACAGAAGGGGCAATGCGTGTATATCCGGCGGGTACGGCTCCTTTGCCCATGGGCCGTAGTAGCGTACCGTGGCAAGTGGAAGGAACTGTCGAACATTCAGTGGATAAACCGCAGACGATAGACCATGATCTGCACGAGGAATCACCTTCTGCTGTCCCTGTTGCCGCGCCTGCGTCATAATGGCACGATAGATCTGCCGTCCCGAGACCTGTATGAGATTAAATCTTCAAAACAAGTTTATGCTTCCCATTTTGGCGACATTACTAGCTTTTATGGGAGGCAGTGCCTTTTTTCTTTCGCGTATTCTTGTACAGCGACTTGAGGATGATTCCTGTGAGATGTTGCAGGCGAGCAACCTCACCTTGGTAAAAAATATCAAAACATTGGTAGCCAATTACAAAATTAACGTACGTTCTATTGCAACGATGCCCCCTTTGCGGCGAATGGCGGAATACTATTCCAAGGGTATACTTCCTTCTGGAAGCACGAAGGAAATGTGTATTGCGCAGTTGCAAGACTTTCTCGTCTCATTGCCCAGCAACTTCCCGGAATTTGTACAATTTGATGCCGTTGCTCCTGACGGCATGACAATCGCCAGTAGTGACGAGGAGGTCGTTGGGAACATAACTGACAGTAACAAATTCTATTTTAAAGCCGCTATAGAAGGTCATGTCACCATTTCTCCGCCCACGAATAATCCTCGCTGTGTAGGTAAAAAAGCTGTCATCATTTCCGCACCGATATACGGTTTATCAGGAAAAATTGGCGGTGTGCTCTCGGTTGTCCTTCCGTGCAGGTCATTGATTGCGGATACAGTCGAAGGTATCACAATTGGCAAAACAGGGTATGCCTATCTTGTGGATAGCAACAGCGGCCTTATGCTTGCTCATAATGTCTTCGAAAAGGTGCTGACCATGGACATGTTCCACTATCAGCCATGGATGCGCAATCTTAAGGACGGCGAAACCGGTATTAAGGCGGATTATCGCGACAGCCAAGGTAACCGCCGTCTGGCTGTTTATTGCAAAGAGCCAACGTCGCAGTGGATTGGTGTGACCTGCCTTGCTATAGAGGAGCTAGAGGATCGGGCCACATTTATTCGTAACAGTATTCTGGCCTGTACGCTTGGTGGTGTTTTTCTGGTGGCGTTCATCCTGATTATTGTTGTCAGGTCCGTAACCAGTGATATTCTTGAGACGAACCGTTTTGCCCAGGCTGTCGCTTCCGGCAAACTTGATACCACCCTGCATGTAAAACGTGATGATGAGATCGGGGCCCTAGGTGATGCCATGCGTCAGATGGTCGTCTCCATCAAACGTATGATGCGGATTTCTGCAGAAGAGGCGCAGGAACGGGAGCTGAACCTGACAATCATGCGTGACGCCATTATGCTCACCATTGCCAATCTTGTGGAAAGTCGCGATTTGAATACAGGCCAACATATTCGCAAGACGGCAACCTATGTGCGCATCATCGCTGAGGAATTGAAAAGGGAAGGAGTTTTTACCAGCACACTTACGGACGAATTCGTGGAGAATATAATCAAGGCGGCACCATTGCATGATATCGGTAAAATCAATGTGCCGGACGCCATTCTGAACAAACCTGGTCGGCTTACCGACGAAGAGTTTACCATCATGAAAACGCACGCAGCTGTCGGAGGTCAGATCATTGAACACATCATCAACATTGTGCCTGTTCCCCAATATCTTGTTGAGGCCAAGGATCTTGCAATGTATCACCATGAGAAATGGAGTGGAGGTGGCTATCCTGAAGGACTTATCGGAGAGGATATCCCTCTTTCGGCGCGTATTATGGCTGTAGCTGATGTGTTTGACGCCCTCGTATCTGACCGTACCTACAAGAAGGGCTTTCCGTTAGACAAAGCTTTTGCCATTATACAAAAGGAGAGCGGTACACATTTTGATCCTCGCATTGTGGAAGCTTTTTTTGCTGCCAAAGATGAAGTCATTAGAACGGAAGAAGAATTCAAGAGCGAAGACGCTAATGGGTAGTATATTTTAGTTTTATGTAACCAGATAATTTGCAAGACACATCACATTTTTCTAGTCTTTCTTATTTATGTTTGTCTTACGTCTGACAGCGGTAATTACGGCGCTTTGTATAGTATGCGTCCTGCCCACCAATTTAGCACCTGCTTGGGCGAATGAGCCTAGAGGTCGAGTCGTGCGTGAACAGACTGTGGAAGGCCAATTGATTCTGAAGGGCAATACCAGAAAGAATCGCTGCCTTATCACTGTAAAAAACAGTCGTCATGCCTGGACAATTGTAGCTGACAGAAATGTCTTGGCAAATGCGCTTGCCAGTAAGGATGGCACCCCACCACGCAGCGGAGATTATGTACGCATAACATTTGTGCGGAAGTTGCTGCGTATTGAAGGCATGGACATCAGCGCTAATTTTTTTCGTTCTGGAGAACGGATTAATACGGAACCAGGGGGCATACTGACAAATATTGGTGATGTCTTTAGAGGGAAACCTTTGATCATGGCCTATGCCTGTCAGGGTACCTTGAAGGAAGACAATCCCACATATGAAGATGTTCGACGGGCATGTGACAAACGCGATGCTGCCAAGTCTCTTGTGCTCAAGGCTGACGGTAACGGGTACTACATTGGTGATAACAGTATGCATCGCATCGAACTGACATGGTATCAGGATGAATTTGACGAAGGCGTTGTCAACATTCTAAGCGAGGGTAAGTTGCACATGTATTCAGTCTATGACGGACGTTTTATGGAAGGGGCTGCAGGGCCTGATGACAAACTGCCTGCCGCTTTGCGGTTGGAGTAAGTTAACGTGTAGACCCGTATCACTGTTTTTGCCACCGCTTCCATTGTATTTATGGTATTACTGCGTTGTCTCCGACAGCTGATATGCTTTTGGAATCCACCAGTCCTCGAAATTATACATAATGCCCGCCAATGCCGGTGCAATCCCGCGAATGCGCCGTTGCACCACAGGCAGAGCGTAAGGTACAAAGAGAAAGCAGTAGGGCTGTTCGTTATCCAGTATCTCCTGAATACGGTGGTACAGGGCAATACGGGTATCTCTTGCCGGAGTGGACTGTGCCTGTACAAGTAAGGTGTCAAGTTCGCTGTTGCGGTAGTGCGTGAAGTTGAGACCGCCTTCAAAAGTCTGCGATGAATGCCATACAGAATACAAGTCTGGATCCTGTGGGATTGTCCAGCCAAGCAGGACGGTGTCAAAACGACCTTTGTTGACGAATTCTCGGATGAATGCCGCCCATTCTACTGTACGGATACGTACGTCAATACCTAATTTTTTGAGCTGTGCCTGCATGACAGTAGCCGTTAAGATGCGTTGCTCATTTCCCTGGTTTGTCAGAATAGTGAAGGCGAGAGGTTGCCCTTCGCGATCCAGGATACCGTCTGCATCACTATCTTCAAAGCCGGCTTCAGCCAAAAGGGCTTGAGCTGTTTTTATATCCTGCCGTACTGGTTGGAGGCTAGGGTGGTAGGGCCATGTACCAGGCTTGAAGGGCCCAAAGGCAGGAACGCCTTGGCCAAGCAGAACGCCTCGGATAATGTCATCGCGATTGATACCCAGGGAGATGGCTCGCCGTACGCGGACATCTTTGAAAAATGGATGTTCAAGATTGAAGCCCAGGTACACATAGACTGAGGCCAGATAACGATATTTTATAAAACGCTGATCCCATTCCGGCCCTTTTGTCTGTCGCAGATACTGCAGGGGGGTGAGGTCCATTATGTCAAGGCGTCCGGCACGTGTTTCCATAAACATGGTGGAGCTATCAGGGATGATACGGTAGATGACGTTGTCTATGTGAGGTTTTCCACGAAAATAGGTGGGCGATGCATGTAGTATAATGCGGCTGCCTGGTTCCCACGCTGCCAGACGGTATGGTCCAGCACCTATCGGTTTGCGCGCAAAAGGTGAAGTCCGAATGTCTTGTCCTTCCAATATGTGTTTGGGCAGGATGGGATTCATCCAGGTTGAGATGGCCCGTGCAAAATAGTGCTCATAGCGAACTTCGTATGTATAGCGGTCAATGACGCGAAATTCTTTGATGCGCTGGAAATCTTCAGCATAAGGGCTGCCGGTGGATGGATCAGCCACCAGTTTACAGGTAAAGGCTACATCTTCTGCTGTCAGTTCCTGTCCGTCTTCCCACAATATTCCTTTGTGCAATGTAAAACGTAAAAGTTTGCCATCTTCTTCTATGCTCCATGAGTCGGCAGCCCATGGTTCCGGCTGCAATTCCTTGTTGTATCGCAGTGGTGACACATAGATCAGTTCAGCCACTTCATGTGAGGCTGCATCGGAGGAGAGATAGGGAATGAGGTTTGAAGCTTCACCGAGAGCACCGAAAGTAATACTGCCACCTTCTTGGGGTTCTGTGGTTGTCCCAAAGAATGTGTCTTCACTAGAAACAGTGTGGGCAACACATGGCAGTATTGCCCACAACGAGAATGTAAAAACAGCAATCCTGACAGGCGTCAGTATTTTTTTCATGGAAGATCGCGGCATTATATTGCTTTCGCCCCACACTCTGTGTTAAAATAAATATCAGTTGTCTGAACAGAACTCCGAATCTGGACTCTCCAAAATCTCGCGGAGTTTTTTGAGGAATACATGAGCCGATCTGAGCAGAACATTGTTAAAGATATGTGTCAGGCATTTTTGCATGACAGTGTGCCGGAATATATTCGTGATGCCGCCTATTATATTCTTTCTGAAGGCGAGGTGCAAAAAATAAATATTCAGGAGGGCGAATCCTGGGATGTGCAGGGCGTCATTCAGGGTGAAGATCTTCAAGTTTACACACCGAGCCTGAATTTTACCATTGAGGACCGCAGCACACGCTATCAGTGTAATTGTTCGGATGCGTTTACGGGCATTTGTCGCCATGTGGCTGCCTTGGCATTGCGCCTGAATGAAGATCTGCGTAAAGAGCAGGGTGAGCCTGAAGAAACTCCATCCCGTGGAACAGACTGGAAACAGAGTTTTCGTAGTTTTTTTTCTACAGATATGGAGCCGGAACCTGGGCATCATTATTTAATTTTTCGTTTTGAACCTGAGCCCGAACGCCTTTTGGTATCCTTTTTTCGCGGGCGTCAAAACAAGTCCGGCCTGTCCAGCGTACACAATGATGTAACATTGGCTCAGCTTATTGAAAATCCAGACTGGTGTGAGTTTTCGCCACAGTTACCACATGTAGCCAAGCAAATTGGGCAGCATCTTGACTATTACGGACATCGCATTGAGATCCCTCAGGGGTTGACCTCATGGTTTTTTTGGTCGGTGAGGCGAGAATACTATCTGCTTTGGAGGGATACAGATAAGCCATGCCGTATTGAAAGTACCCCTTTTACTCTCAAGTTAAAACCTTTACTGGACGATGCGGGTTTCCATTTTGAGGTGATGCTTAAGCGAGATGGGCGTCCTCCTTTGCCCATACGCGCCGGTCAGTCCCATCATACAGAGAATGCCAAAAATGAGAGTCCCAACCCTGAGGAAGAATCTATTACGTTTTACGGGCAGATGCCACTGTGGGTGTGCTACCAGCACAATTTCTATCCCGTACAAACTGGTCTTTATCCCTCGTTAGTGCACAATCTCATTTATGAGCGACCTGTTGTACCCCAAGAGGATATTTCTGAATTTCTCGACAGGGTGTGGACACGCCTGCCTGCTTCAGAGTTGTATGAGCCTCAGGAATTTCTCAAACTCATGGAACCGGTTTTTCAACCGGCAACGTATAATCCAAAGCTCTTTCTTGATGAAGAAGGCAGCCTGCTTACGTTGGAGATTGACAATATTTACGAGACCCGCCATGGCGAGTTTACACTCAACGGACCGAATCCGGATTTTCAAACTGGCAGCTATACGTACGAAGGTCAAACCTTTCTTGTACGGCGTCACCAGGAAGAGGAAACGCAGCTTATTGGCGAGCTTTCGAGTATGGGTTTTCAAGCAAGATCTAATAAGGTCTGGTTTCTTGAGCCGGAAGAGGCAATAGCGTTTTTACTTGATTCTTATCCTCATCTTGTAGAGATGTATCGGGTATATGGCGAAAAGGCCCTCTCACGTTATAAGGTACGCACAACGGCTTCAACTATCGTGGCTCAAGTGACCAGCAATGAAAAGGAAAAATGGTTTTCTCTGGATATCAGTGTAGATTACGATGGGCAAAGCCTGCCCTTGGAAAAGGTTTGGAAAGCGTGGACGCGTGGCAAGCGATATGTGCAGCTTAAGGACGGGTCGTACACGAGCCTTCCCGAGGCCTGGCTTGAGAAGCTTTCGCATAAGCTGACAGCATTGGGGTTAGATCCTTCCAAACCACCGCAGCAGAAGTTTAAGCAATTTGAGGCGCCGGTGCTGGACAGCCTTCTGGTTGATTTGCCTGGTGCGGCGACAGATTCATTTTGGAATAATCTGCGTGAAAAGATACGCTCTTTTCGTGAGGTGCGAACCATTGCTACCCCTAAAGGCCTTAACGCCCAGCTGCGTAGTTATCAACTGCAGGGTATAGCGTATCTGAATTTTCTTTCAGAGTATGGTTTTGGTGGAATTTTAGCTGACGAGATGGGCTTAGGTAAGACTATACAGACTCTTGCCTTTATACAACACATGACTGAAAATCGTTTTCATGGGCCGAATCTAATTGTGGTGCCCACATCAGTGTTGCCTAACTGGGAACGTGAGGCAGAAAAATTTGTTCCTAATCTGAAACGGCTAATTATTTACGGCACACGTCGTGAGGGGATGTTTAAGCACATCGACAACTCAGATTTAATTATCACTACCTATGCATTGTTACGTCGTGACTTGGAGGAGATGGAGAAATTCGAGTTCAATACGGTTATTTTGGATGAAGCTCAGAACATTAAAAATTCTAATACCATTACTGCACGTGCTGTACGCCGCATCAACGCACGTATGCGATTATGCCTCTCCGGTACACCGATAGAAAATAATCTTTTTGAGTTGTGGTCGTTGTTTGAATTTCTTATGCCAGGTTTTTTGGGTTCACAACATGCCTTTCAGCGTGGCATTGTCAAGCCTATTAAGGATGGTGATACTGAAACCTTGGAGTATCTGCGTACCAGGGTGCGCCCGTTTATTCTGCGTCGTACCAAGGCCGAAGTGGCCAAGGATCTGCCTCCCAAGGTCGAAAGCGTAACCTGTTGTGCTCTGGAGGAGGCTCAAGCCGAGCTGTATGCTGCTTTGGCCCGTAAACTACGTGCTCAGGTACTGGCCGATGTGGATAAGAAGGGCCTAGCCAAGAGCCAGATGTCCATACTAGACGCCTTGTTAAAGCTACGGCAAATCTGTTGCCATCCACGCCTACTTAAGCTGGATATGCCTGGTTTTTCAAATAATCTGCCTTCAGGCAAATTTGACGCTTTCAAGGATATGGTTATGGAAATTGTGGAAGGTGGGCACAAGGTGCTTGTTTTTTCACAATTCGTACAAATGTTGCAGATTATCCGCCAATGGTTGGAGTTTTCGCAGATCCCTTATTGTTATCTTGATGGCGCCAGCAAAGACCGTTTCGAGCAGGTGGATCGTTTTAACAATAACCCCAATATTCCCATCTTTCTCATTTCACTCAAGGCTGGTGGTACTGGCCTTAACCTGACATCTGCCGATTATGTAATCCACTACGATCCATGGTGGAATCCGGCTGTTGAAAGTCAGGCGACGGATCGCACGCACCGCATTGGCCAAACGCGTCAGGTCTTTTCTTACAAGCTTATTTGCCAGAACACGGTGGAAGAAAAAATCCTCAAGCTGCAGGATACCAAACGCGGTGTCGCCGAGGCGATTATTCCTGGTCAGGATTCGTGGAAGTCGCTTACTCGTGAGGATCTAGAAATGCTTTTTGAGGTTTAGGCGAGAATATCATATCAAGAAAATGGTATATTCTAGCCTTCTGTATGGCTTTTGGCAAAACAGACTCTTGTAATTCAGACAATGAACATGCTGTGTCGGAGTGCATTCAGACGTCATCGCGTTGGGCTTATTTGTTTTTATCTATGGGGCGACAGTCCATGACCTGAGCCTGAAGTACGTCAAGGCAATTTTGCAATTCAGGGCGCTGGCTGAATTCTCTAATGAGTTCGGCTTCAGAGCGTTTTGCGCACGGAGGAACAATCTCCAGTGCACTGCCGTCATCGCAATACGATCGTAGTGCCGCCTGTAAATGTTCTTTATCCCGTTCCAGCTGTTGTAATTGCAGCGTGGTATTGGGCTTCAGAATCAGCTTTTTCCCTTGCCACTGCCCTGACAGACTGCGAAGTAAAGGTATAGAGGGAGCATTATGGCCTTGTTTTTGCCAGGTCGTCGCACAAAACTCGCAAAAATTGTTCCAATCATATTGGATGGCTGTTTGGGGGGCATGAGTATCTGATGCGGGATACAACACATCAGAATTGTCAGACGGCGGTTCACAGAAGGTGGGAACTTTTTCTATAAATGGTCCTGGCTCATCCACCATTAGTGGCTGAGCTCGAGGTCCCCTTTGTTCTTCCCCGTTCGAGGCAGTATTGCTGTGAATGTCCGAGGAGATATGCTCCAAAGCCATTGAGGCATCCGGCTCGGCAGCCGACTGACACAAGGATATGTCAGGCCGGGCTGTGGATGGCATTGTGTCAGCAGATGGTACTGCAAGCTGTGGTGGGGTGGTTGGAGTATTATGTGTCGGTACGTCATTTGCGGACAACAGCCCTACAGGGAGTAGCCTGGGTAGCAGAGTCAAATTGAGTAGGAGCAGTTCAAGAGCAGCCGCAGGCTCAGGGCTCTGTATGATACCGCGTTGTGCATTAAGTGTCATTTGCCAAGCTGCATGCAGGTATGCAGGGGAGAACTGAGGTGCAAGTTTTTGCCACATAGCCAATTCATCTGCTGGCAAGCGTAAACTTGCGGCAATGTTTGTGCCCCCTTGGGCAAGCAAAAACAGATTGCGCAGATTTGTCGCAAGTTCTCGAGAAAAAAAGCCGATGTCTATCCCTTCATGAAACATATGACGGCATAATTCGGCTACGGCGGCACAATCATGCAAACGCAGCGCATCAAATAAATTGGTGAATAACTCCTGACTAGCCAGGCCGAGAACACGACGAGTGGTTTCCACGCATAAATTTTTATCACCAAGGGCTAGGGCCTGATCCAATAGGGACATGCTGTCACGCACACTGCCAGCAGCGCGCCGGGCAATGAGGCGGACAGCTCCAGTCTCAAAGTCTATGGCTTCCTTGTGAAGCACAGAGGAAAGGTGCGTAAATAGGGCTTCTTCATCCAGATGACGAAAGATAAAGTGCTGGCAGCGGCTTACAATCGTAATGGGAAACTTGTGAGCTTCGGTCGTGGCGAAGATGAAAACCACATGTTCAGGCGGTTCTTCCAGCGTTTTCAAAAGCGCATTGAAGGCATTGCGTGAAAGCATATGTGCTTCATCAATAATGAAAATTTTATAACGTCCCTCCATAGGCGCATAACCAATGGTTTCACGGAGTGCACGTGCATCTTCTACGCTGTTATTTGATGCGCCGTCGATTTCTGCCACATCAATATGTATACCCTGAGTAATTTTGCGACAGTGTTCGCATTCATTACAAGGTTCTGAGCATGGAGCATGGGCACAGTTGAGTGCTTTGGCAAAAATACGGGCAATAGTCGTTTTGCCCACACCACGCGTACCACTTAATAAATACGCCGGGGCCGGATGGTCTTCCGCAGCGGCACGGGAAAGGACAGCTTTGACTATATCCTGACCAGCAACCTGGGCAAAGTTTTGTGGTCGATACCGTGCTGCGAGGGAAATATTTTTCATGATCAACAAGGACGGTGTGCGCTGCGAAGCATATAAGGCGCGGGCGCGACGCAGCGCACACGTTACTGTGACTATACGGTAAAATGATGCAACCAACCACTATATTTGTGGTTGTCTCCTTTGACAATTTTAAAGAATTCCTTCTGAAGATGTTTGGTCACTGGACCGGCATGACCTTCGCCGATTTGACGGTTATCCAGTTCGCGTATGGGAGTAATTTCTGCGGCCGTTCCGGTAAAGAAAGCTTCATCAGCTATATAGAATTCATCCCGGGTAAACTGTTGTTCCTCAACGGTATAGCCCAGATCGGTGGCCAGTTTCATGATTGAATCGCGTGTAATGCCACCGAGAATGGAAGTCCATGGTGTCGTTTTGATAAGGCCGTTGCGTACAATAAAGATGTTTTCTCCCGTAGCCTCGGAAACGAAGCCATTAGTATCCAGCATGACGGCTTCGTCGTATCCGTCTTCCTTGGCCTCCACCTTGGCAAGGATGGAATTGATATAGTTGCCTGCCGCCTTTGCTTTGGACATGCTGGTATTCACGTGGCTGCGGGCAAAACTGCTGGTTTTGACACGGATACCTTTTTCCAATGCTTCTGCACCGAGATAGGCCCCCCAAGGCCACACGGCAATGATGGTCTGCACGGGATTGTTGCCAGGGAAAACACCCATTTCACCGTGTCCTACGAAGGACAACGGACGAATATATCCTTCGGCAAGTTTGTTGGCCTTAAGGGTCTCCACACATGCCTCGGCTAGTTGTTCAGAGGTATAGGGAATCGTCATGCGAAGAATTTTTGCAGATTGTAACAGGCGTTTGCAGTGGTCTTCGAGTCGGAAGACGGCAGAGCTGCCGTCAGAGCAAGCATAGGCACGAATGCCTTCAAACACGGCGCTGCCATAGTGCAAGGCGTGGGTGAGCACATGTACCTGTGCCTGTTCCGAGGGAAGCATCTTACCGTCAAACCAGATAAATTTTGTCTCCTGCATGGCATCCTCCGCAATGTCCAGAACTATATGCGCGGGCATGGCGGGCGCTTCCCGCCTGTTGCCGCAAAAAAACAGATTACTTAAAACAGGCGGGCATGGCAAGCATTCAATCTGGGGACAAAAGCTGTAATTAAGCCGTGTGGATTCTGAAATGGATAACTACGTGGTTCTCTTTGAGGATATTCGTAAGAGGACAAAAAAGGGCCGGAAATAGCTCCCGACCCGTTAGCTAGCATGACGAGCAGAAGTGCCTAAACTTTGGCAGCAGTACGTAAATCGGAAACAGCGTCTGTTTTTTCCCAGGAGAATTCAGGCAATTCACGGCCAAAGTGTCCGTAGCAGGAAGATTTCTGGTAGATGGGTCTCTTGAGATCCAGACGTTTGGTGATAAAATAGGGACGCAAGTCGAACACATCGCGCACAGCTTTGGTGAGTTGTTCGTCTGAGATCTCACTGCTGCCTTGAGAGGAAACGAGTACGCTCACTGGTTCGGCCACTCCTATGCAATAGGCAATTTGCACTTCACAGATGGGGGCTAGGCCTGCAGCTACAACATTCTTGGCAATATATCGCCCCATATAGGCACCAGAACGGTCAACCTTGGAAGGATCTTTTCCTGAAAATGCGCCTCCACCATGATGGCCGCTGCCGCCATAGGTATCTTGGATAATCTTGCGCCCTGTCAGACCGCAGTCGCCCATGGGCCCCCCCACTACAAAGCGGCCTGTAGTATTGATAAATATCTCGCAGTTTTTTGCATCAAAATAGCCGGAAGGTTCAAGAACGGGACGGATGACGTATTTTTTGACGGCTTCGGCTACATCTGCCTGACTGGCAGACGCGGCGTGCTGTGTGGAAACTACAACATTATTAATGCGTACGGGTTTCCCGTCGTGGTATTCAAAGGAAACCTGAGTTTTGCCATCTGGACGGAAAAAATCTACCGTACCGTCTTTCCGTACTTTGGCTAGTTGTTGGGAGAGCTGATGCGCCCAGTAGATAGGAGCCGGCATGAATGTAGACGTTTCATTGCAGGCATAGCCAAACATCATGCCCTGATCGCCGGCTCCCTGATCTTCAGGTTTTTCTCGTAATACACCCTGGGCGATGTCGGGTGACTGGTGCCCAATGGCGTTGATAACTGCACATGTTTGCCAGTCAAAGCCCATTTCAGAACTATTGTAGCCGATACTCCTTATTGTTTCGCGAACCACATGGGGCAGATCCGCATAGCCGGTGGTGGTAATTTCGCCGGCGATCACGGCCATTCCCGTGGTGACAAGCGTTTCGCAGGCCACATGGGCATTGGGATCCTGGGCCAGCAATGTATCTAAAATGGCGTCAGAAATCTGATCAGCCACCTTATCTGGGTGTCCCTCGGTGACAGATTCAGAGGTGAAAAAGTATTTACCCTTGGTCTGCATAAGTTCTCCTTGGCGCACTCTAGCGGCGCAGGTTTAATGAAGCAGTAGGATATTGTCGATAAGGCGGGCTTTGCCCATGCGTACTGCACAAGCCATTAGGGCTGGTCCTGTAACTTCGGTAAGAGGAATCAACGATTCAGGATGAACAATAGTAAGATAATCTAATCTTCCTGTGGGGAGACGTTCAGACCAGCGACGTAATACGGCATCCCGTAGCAGATTGGCATTGGTTTCCCCTTTTCGCGCCAGTTGTTGCGCATAAAGTAATCCTTTACGAATTTCCGGGGCCTGAGCTCGTTCTTCTGGGCTAAGATAGACATTACGTGAGGAAAGAGCCAGACCGTCAGCTTCGCGTACGGTTTCACGCGTTTCAATGCGTACAGGCACATTGAGGTCACGCACCATACGACGCAAAATCGCCTGTTGTTGCCAATCTTTCTGTCCAAAAACGGCAACATTTGCCTGTGTAAGCATGAATAGCTTGAGAACTACAGTGCAGACACCACGAAAATGGGTAGGCCGTGACGCGCCACAGAGTCCTCGGGACAGTTCAGGAACGTCAACCCAAGTGGCATGATCCTGTGCATACATGCTGGCGGGTTCAGGCATGAAAAGCACATCAGCGCCGTGTTTTGCTGCAATGCCCGCATCATGGTCTGCATCGCGGGGGTAGGCATCCAAATCTTCACCAGGGCCGAATTGTGTCGGGTTAACAAAGAGGCTGACTACCAATCTTTTGGCTAACGTACGACCATAGGACATGAGGTCTTCATGTCCGGCATGGTAATAGCCCATAGTGGGCACTAGGGCGATATCGTCTCTATCTTTGTGCCAGGCAAGGCACGTGGCTGCCAATTCTTGAGGGGATGTAATTATGTGCATGGTAGATAGATAATATTTATTGTTTCAAATATACCCTTGTACACATTATATCATATTTTGTAAAGGGAAAGCGAAACTTGACCCTCTATGCAGCAGTGTGCATAACGGTTCGCGGGAGGTAGCCATGTTAAAACCATTTTATCAGGGCAAGCTCGATACGTTTTGCGCCATCTATGCAGTGCTCAACGCGTTGCGTGTGACACACAGTATACGTGCGCTTAAGGCCCGCGAGATTCTTAATGATACGTTACTGGGGTTGGCGGCTTCACCCGACGCTTTCAGAGCGGTTCTGGAACAGACAACGGATTACATTGCCCTGGTTGATGGTATGTTGCGCCTTCAGGCCAGAGCATTCCCCCTGCTCGTTCAACAACCCTATGGTCTGCAAGACTGCCCATCTCCTGAAGATGTCTGGACCTGTTGTAAAACATGGCTTGCATCTGGAGATAACAGGGTCGTGTTGTTTCGTTTCCTAAGGCATATGACACCAGACGGGCCAGCAATAAATCGGCATTGGACGGTAGCTGATCATTGTAATAATGGCATTTTGCATCTCTTTGACTGCAGCCATGAGGCCGAGGCCATCTTGAATGTCCGCAAGGATAGTTTTGTAACCCGCCCTGAAGACATTTGTGAAGGGCAGTTGCTACAGATTCAACCTTTTACCATTAGATTGCTACGTTCGACGTTTTAGTTTCGTTAGACTATTCTCCCCTATGCATCACTCCTCAAAATAGTGTAGTGAAGCGTTACAACCCACCATGCAGACGGCCAGGCTACCTGTGCTGGTTTCCTTAAATTTGGTATTCATCTCGCGTCCGATTTCGGCCATGGCCATGATGGCCGCATCTAAGGAAACCAAGTGTTGACATTTTTCCTCACTGGTGGCCAAGGGTCCGGCATTTGCAATTTTGACCGCTCCCATCGCGTTGCATTTTTTTTCAAGTCACCCCGTTTGGGGGGAGTTTTTCTGCTTCGGTTTCCATGTCTGTAGTACATGTCTTTTGCTTGCGACATGCGTTTGCATATCGTACATGCATGGAGGGGGGTACTATGAGCGCATATCGTGAACAGTGGGAGCGGTTACTGACGCCGCGGCGTAAAACGGCAGAGGGACAGCGGCAGGACGCCATGGACAGCGTGCGCACGCCTTTTTTGGCGGACTATGACCGCATTGTTTTTTCGAGTTCGTTCCGCAGGCTGGGCAGAAAGACGCAGGTGCATCCTCTGGTGCGCAATGACCATATTCACAACAGATTGACCCATTCGCTGGAAGTCAGCAGCGTGGGACGTTCTTTAGGGCTGTATGTGGGCGAGGAACTGCGACTGCGGGGAGATTTGCCGGAGCCTTTTACCCCCGAGCATATTGGTCAGATTATTCAGGCCGCCAGTCTGGCGCACGACATTGGCAATCCTCCCTTTGGCCATGCCGGGGAGGAGGCCATTCGTGACTGGTTTATCGAGGCCAGTAAGGGAGAGTATTTTCGGGAGCTGTCACCCGCCGCTATCGCGGACTTCGTGTGCTTTGACGGCAATGCCCAAGGATTTCGTGTCATCAACACACTGGAAAACAACAAGGACAGGGGCGGCCTGAGGTTGACCTTTCCTGTTATTGGTACGTTGGTCAAGTACCCCTGCACGGCCTATGATGCACAGGGCATGGGCAAGTGTAAATTCAATTTTTATGCTGCGGAGCAGGCACTTTTTGCGGAAATGTTCACCGCGCTTGGCTTGAAAGGGGCAACTGGTTTTCAACGACATCCCCTGTCGTACCTTTTGGAGGCCGCAGATGACATTTGCTATCGCATTATAGACATGGAGGATGCACGGGAACTGGGCATTATTTCTTATGCCGATATCACTGCAGTCATGGAACATCTGCTTTTGTCTGAGGAACGCGACGAAAAGCGGCTGCAAACAATGGATTCCGACCGGCGTCGTGCCGGTATGCTGCGAACGGTGGCCATGGGCCGCATCATTGTATCCGTTGCCCACACATTTATGGAGCAGTATGCCAATATCATGTCAGGAACGCTTGAGAACGGTTTGCTTGAATATGCCCGGGAGGATGTTGCTGGTTTTATGCAGGCGGCCAAGTCCGTTTTTGATGAAAAGATCATGAATGACCCCCAAAAGACAGCTCTTGAAATTGGCACGTATTCTCTATACCGGCGCCTGCTGGACGTATTCGTGCCAGCCTGCTTCCACTATGTGCATGGCGCACCCATGAGCTACCAGGAAACACGTGCCATCACTCTTATGGGCGCTAATGCCCCTGACAGAAAGGAGGGAGCCTACGGCGCTTGTCTGCGCGTACTGGATTTTGTCGCCGGTATGACAGACGAATACGCTACCTTTATTTCACGTCAGTTTTCTGGGACTTCTGGACGGGGCTAACTGGGCGAGCATCTGGAAGGAGTCATGCTTTTTTGTACGCAGCGTTCAGGGTCAGTTTGTCCAGAGTGGCTGTCATGTCAAGCTGTCGTTTACGCAGCCAGATCAAGGATGTCCACAGGAGGCCGAAACACAAAACACAGGCCATGGCAGTGAGACGCATTTCTGGTTCCAGGCCGCCGTCTTTGCTGCCAAAAACAGCAGGATGTATAGAACGCCAAATACGCGCTGAAAAAAAAACCAGTGGCACATCCAAAAACGCAACTATTCCAACCACGGCACAGACAAGGCTGCGTCGTGGCTGCGGCATATCAAGATGGCGTAGTATCAGATAGCCGGCATAAATGAACCACATGACAAGAGTAGTGGTCAGCCGGGGATCCCACGTCCACCATACTCCCCAGGAACGACGTGCCCATAGCATGCCGGTGACCAGCGCCAGACCACAAAGCAGCACTCCCACTTCTGCAGAAGCGGCGGCCAGTCTGTCAGCAGCAGGGCTGCGACGCCATAAATATCTGATTGATGCGAGGAAGAGAACGAAGAAACTCACGAGAGCCCACCATGACATGGGCAGATGAATGTAAAAGATTTTTTGCGTCAGACCCAGAGATGCCTCTTCTGGAGCGTATATGAATACAAGCCATTGGCAGGCGGCAAAGGTGATTCCGCCCAGTAGAGCCAGACTGCGTGGCAGCGTCGAATATCGGGGCATCATTCGTCTCCTGCGTAAACATATGCAAAAAGCACCAGCCCTGAGCCCAGAAAGACGGCGTCAAAAGCGGCAGCCACGCCCAGCCATGCCATGGATCCTTCGTGGGCCGTCTCGCCCAGAGCCAATGCTCCAATACTGATGCCTGCCAGCAGCAGGGGAATCAGCAAGGGAAAGAGCACAATACTCAACAGGGATTCTCGTGCAGCCTGCCCTTGAGCCAAAGCTCCAAGAAGAGAGCCCAGTGCGCATAAACCGATATCCGTCAAAACAAGAGCCAATAGGGCTTCCAGCAAGGGGCCTGAGAACTGTTGACCTAAAAATACCACAATGGCTGGCAAAAAGACACACTGGGCCAGCAGCAGCAGCAACATGCCTGCACATCCCTTGCCAATCCATATGGCTTGCACAGGTGCAGGACAGAGCAGCAGACCTAGGCGGGAATTGTTTACTTCCTCCAAGGCATACAGCTGGTTGAAAACAAGCACCTGGCAAAAAACTGAACTTATCCAAAACACAGCTGCCGCACCTTGCGGGTTCATATGTTCGCCGACATTTTGCGCAAGGCTGAATACAAAAAGCAGCAACAACCCCAGCAGGAGTGCCTGCACAAGACCGCTGCCCCGTGCCAGGGTCAATACCAGATCCTTACGGATCAGAGCCCAGGTCAAGCGTAGCATGCCTGGTCTCCTTCTGCATCAGCAGCGGTAAGACTCTGGTAATCAGATGGCGGGCCGTCGTACTGCAAGGTACATTCTGTCAGAACCAGTAAGCGGTCAGCCAGAGGTGCATCGCCTTGAAAATCATGGCTGATTAAGACAACACAGGCCCCACGCCGCTGTGCAGCTGTGATTTCACGGCGTAGTAGCATTAGTGAAGCCGCATCAAGTCCGGTGCCGGGTTCATCTAGCAGGAGCAGATCAGGGCTTTGCATGAGTAAACGAGCCAGGTTGAGCCGTTGGGCCATGCCCCGTGAAAAAATGCCTGCCCGGTCGTGGGCATGTGCTTGCAAACCAACCCGTTCCAAGGTGGACATGAGAGCATTGTCGGACAACATAAGGCCGTAAGCCGCGTTCCAGAAAGCCAGATTCTCCAATGCCGTTAGCCCGGGGTACAGAAAGGTGGCATGACCAAGGTAGCCCACTTGTGTTCCCTCTGCCAGCTGTACTGAACCCAAGCTGGGACGGGAAAGGCCGGCCATGATGCGCATGAGTGTACTTTTCCCAGCGCCGTTTGGTCCTACTAGCAGGCAAACACTACCTGCTGTAAGCCGACAGCTGATCTTTTTAAGGATTACTTTGACGCCGTAAATTTTGGCGATGTCCTCAAGTTCAAGCACCCCAAACTCCTCGTTCAGGCACTTCCATTTAACAGATCTTTGTCATTATTTTGTTGTGGTCATTTTTTATTTTTAGGAAAGTAAGAAGCTGCATTAGGTATTTTACGGCGTAGGCGGCTCAGGCCGAAAAAGGGCATGAGGCACATGAGGGCACCGCCTATCCACAACCAGTTGACCAGTGGTTCCACACTCACCTTGACCACTACGTTCCCTTCGCTATCAAGCCCAAGTAGTGAGGCATAGATTTCATTGCCTAGGCTCGGGATGACGTCCACTTCTGAAAATTGCATGCTGCCAAACTTATCGTAGATGCGCCGTTCTGGTATGAGGGTGCCAAGCTCCTTCCCATCTCTTGTAACGCGTACATGTGCTGCTATGTAATCGTAATCGGCGCGGCGACCCTTATCAAGCTGCTGCAGTGTTACGGCATAGTCCCTCATGGTGACGGATGCATCTTTGATAAGTGTCAGTTCCTGGTCATGGGAGTAGGGACCGGAAAATGCCACTCCAAGAGCGACCAAGGCCAATCCCATGTGTGTACCCAGTGCTCCTACTGTAGTTTTTTGCGCTTGTGTTCGTCCAATGCCCAAAAGCAGGAAGGTGCCCACCCCTACCCCCACAGCAGAGGAGGCAGCAAGAAGTGCCGTGACCCTATGATACCCAAGCATCCAGATGACAACTGCTGACGCCACTGCGCTCGCAAGCACTATAAGAAGTTTTTGCGGTGAACGTAGGCCACCGTTCCAGCCTACCCATGGACAAACTGCCATTGTCAGAACGAGCAGCGCGCATAATGGCAGACACACACGGTTATAAAAGCGAGCGTCCAGCCCCTGTGGTGCCGCTGCCCACAACTTGCTGATGACAGGCCACATGGTAGCTGTAAGAATGATGCACGCGAGTGCCAGGAAAAGCCATGCCGTCAGTGTGACCATACCTTCCCTGCTGGCAAGGCCTGCGAGATGTGTGCCCCGTGTTGGCATGGCAAGGGGGACAAAAAGTGTCACCAGAAGTCCACATAGCACAAAGAGGGCTAAAGGGGTGCCTACCCCTCCGTCGCCAAAAGCATGCACAGAATCAACAACTCCACTGCGCACAAGAAAAGTGGCAAAGAAGGCTGAAACCGTGGTCAAAGTTATGAGTGCCACGTTGACGCGCCCCAGTTTGTTGTGCCGTTCTTCAACCACCAGCGTGTGTAGGGCCGCCGTTGCAACGAGCCATGGAATAAGCGAGGCATTTTCTACAGGATCCCATGCCCAGTAGCCTCCCCAGCCCAGTTCCATATAGGCCCACCATGCACCAAGCACAATGCCCGCCGTGAGGCATGCCCAGGCAGTAAGGATGAAGGGACGCGACAGACAGAACCATGCCCCCTCAGTATCACGGTAGCCGGAGAGTGCTTGTGCCAAAGCAAGACAGGCAGGCACGGTGAAGCCTCCATACCCCAGAAAGAGCAATGGCGGGTGAAAAATCATGCCCGGATTCTGGAGTAGCGGGTTCAGTCCATTGCCATCTGAAGGTACAGGTGTTTGTAGTATAAAGGGATTGCTCCAACATGTGAGCACAAGAGCAAAAAAGGCCATTGTGACGTAGAAGAAACTCCAGTACCACAGACGTGTGGTGCGGGAGAGCTGTCTATAAGCGCGCGTGCAGGTGAAGAAACTGCCACTCAGTGTGACGGCCAAGGCCCAGAAAAGCATTGAGCCTGGCTGCCCTGCCCAGAATGCTGTAAGGCGGTAAAAAACGGGCAATACACGATCTGTATAATTGGCCACATACTGTAGGCTGAAATCATTCCAGAACAGGGCGTGCAGTAAGAGGGCTGAAGCCAGCAGCAACGCCATGCTGATACATAGGTGAACTTTTTCTATTATGGGCAGGAGGTTTTCGCGGGCCTGCCATAACTGTAGCAGTGCCAATCCTCCACCGGCTATGGCAGCTAGCAGTGCCAGGAGTTGCAGGGCAAAGGCAAAAATATACATGCAGTTCCTTTGGAATGTACTATATCAACACTGTTATCCCAAAATGGTACACAGCTATGCTCTCACAGAAGCATGAACCGTTTATGGATATCAGGCAGGTATGGAGGGTGCATCTATCAGGAAAATATCCCGTAGGTAGTATGTTTCACAGGTTTTTACGATTCTCTTTCTGGTATTTGGAGGGGCACTTGGTCATGAGTGTTTTGGCCATAAACAGTGTTTGTTCTCCCATGCCTCCTTCCACAATGACTTCTGCACCGGGTTTGAAGGTGTCTGGTACCACTCCGGTATAGCTAACGTGGATAGTCAGCCGGGCATTATCCTTGTCCTCCAGAAAAAAGGTTACGCCACGGCCACTTTTGTAGGGCTCAAGCCCCTGTTCAGCAACTGTGCCAAATAGTCGCACCGAAGCGAGCTTTTCTGGAGCAGCTGCCTTGGCCTCAGCTACATTGAGAAAATATACGCTGTTTTCAGAAAAGCCGGAATAGGCAAGGTAGCCCACGCCAGCAAGAAAGAGGAGCAATGCCACAATATAGATACTTGTATTTGTATTGCGTTTCATGCCGTTGTCCTCTGTGACGGCTGAAGATCATAGGTACTGTGTGTCTGTTAGCATCAGGTATATACTACTATATCATGCGCGACGCAGTTACAAGTAGTAATGCCTACTGGTAAATAAGAAAGCTGGATAATAAACGCCATCAGAACTTTGCCCTGAGTATCAGGATCTGGTGTGTTGCAACGCAAGGCGGCGCTGTCTGGCAAGGGCACGCAGATCATCTACATTGTCACTTTCATCCACTATCTCACGTCCCAGGATTTCTTCCAGAACGTCTTCCAGGGAAACCACTCCGGCAAGGCCACCGTATTCGTCCAGCACAGTGAATAAATGTACTTTGGCCTTGAGCAGCTCGTGTAACAACACATCAAGAGTCTGGCTTTCAAGGATAAAATGTGCTGGACGCATAATGTCGGCTAGTGGAAGCGTATTTTTGCCTTCCTGAATACAGCGTCCCATGGTGCGTCGTTCCACAAAACCGACAATATCTTCATTGTCATCGCCATAAACGGGAATACGGCTAAAGTGCCAGGTACGGGAGTCATTGTACGCCTCTTCTACAGTCATGGTTTCGGGAAGCTCAAAAACCACTGTGCGTGGCGTCATAATTTCGTGGACACGTTTTTGATCCAGGGTCAGCACGTTACGTATGAATGTTTCCTCATACGGTTTGATGTGCCCTGCCCGTCGTGAAAGACTGGTCATGGCGCGGATGTCATCTTCAGAAATGACTGGGGCTGCGGATGGTTTGGCCACGAGCCGGGCAATGCGGCTTGTGAGCCAAAGCAGTGGTTTCATTATCTGCACCAGGGCGGAAAGAGGGCGTGCCAGTAACGGAGCCAGACGCTCTGCCCGCACAACTCCCAGGTTTTTGGGCAAGATTTCACCGAACACAAGGATCAGCACGGTGAAACCCACGGCGAAAATACTCATGTACTGTTGCCCGCATACGGCGAGAAAAGCCGCGCCTGCAATGGTGGCTCCCGCAGTGTTGGCAATGGTATTAAGAGTAAGAATGGCAGCGATAGGTTTGTCCACCTCAGAACGCAGCCTGAACAGAAGCTTTCCTGAGGTGCCGCCCGTTCTGCGCAAGCGTTCGATGGCTGACCAGGGAATAGAATACAGTACTGTTTCCAGCAAGGAACATAGAAAAGAAACTGAAACAGCAAGGGCAACGGACAGAACAAGGGTCAACATGGTCCATATCCTGAGACGGTGCTTTGTGTGAGGGTGATTTCGGGTATTCTGCGGTGTCAGCCTTCGAAAACAAGGGCTTCATACCAGTAAAGTTGAGCCCCGGGTTCGTTCCAGGAACCTGCAGGCAGTCCTGCCTTGCGGCAGAGGTTGTCAAGATAGGCCTGACGGTCCCAGCCCTGCTCCACCGGTACCTGAGGCAGGAAAACACCGCTGTGCCCCCTGTGCTGTAGCAAAAGGCCATGACGTCCTATTTCAATAGCGTCAGGGTCAAAGCACGGTGTAAGCTCATCCAGTACAGAAATATGCAGTTGTGCAACAGGCCATTCCTTCGGTGAAAGAGGGGGAAAACGCGGATCATGGAAAGCTGCGGCCTGCGCCATATTCCAGATAGTGGCATACAGGGGCCCCTTCCCTGCAATATTGCCTATGCAACCGCGTAGCATGCCGGAAAGGGTCAGGGTTACAAAGCCTCCCAGCTGGCGAAAGAGGGCAGATGTGTTCTTGACTGCAAGGGCTTCCGGTGAGGGAGGGTCTTCAGGCAGCCCTGCAAACCGCACATCAATGGCACGGCGTGCAAGATGCGATAAGCAGTTTTTCTCTACAGCTGACAGAGCAAAGGATAGTGGCATTATGCCCCCGGTAAACAAGAAATGCCACAACAGAGGTTGCGGCATGACTTGTCTTGATATGAATGCCAACATTGTGTGGCATACAGCAGACAGAATAGCAGCATGCAACAGAAAACACCGATGCGCTGCAACTTACCGGCCCACTGAAAGTACAACCAACGTAAGTTATACCCCTCAATCGAGGTGGCATGCCGTAAATGGATTAGTCTTCGCCTTCAGTATGTGCCTGTTTGCCTGCGCCTTTGAGCCCGTACATGGTGGTAGAGCCTGAAGACCAGAACTCCAGCACTTCTTCGTTAACCAGTTTGGTAAGAATTTTTTTCACTTCACGGGGGCCCTTGTCAGGGAACAATTCAAGAAAGTCCTTGAAGTAAAACTTGGACTTCATTTTTGACTTGCTGTTCAGAAATTCCACAACAACGTCTTTTTCGTCAGCCATGATATGTCTCCTTGTCCGGCGGCACTAAAAAGTGCCGCCGGAATTGAATGAAACCTAGAATTTGAACTGTGTGCTCTGCCGCCATGTATAGTAGGCGGGATCACGGAAGTCATCAATGAGGTGGTGGGTAAACTCAAGGCCGGTCAGCTTGAAGAATGCCTCCCAGCCTATGCGCTGGGCCCAGTCACCCAGACGTTCATATTTCTGCGCGTTGGCTGCGTACACTTCAACGATGTGCTTTACCGTCTTGGTGAGGGTGGGCCAGCGGGGTGGTTCATTGGGAATGTAACCCACAACCACCTTGGAGAACTTGGGCATGGTAATACGGTTGGAAACCTTGCCGCCCACCATGATGGCAATGCCGTCGCCTTCATGGTCAGCGATGGGCAGGGCCGGACACATGGTGTAGCAGTTACCGCAGTACATGCAGCGGTCTTCCTTGATAGCCACGGAGTTCACCTTCTGCCCCTTGTATTCTACCTTGGTGGGACGTACGGCAGCAGTGGGGCAGGCAGCCACAGCCAGCGGAATTTCGCAGAGCTGGTCAGCCCATTCGTGGTCGATCATGGGCGGTTTGCGGTGAATGCCCACGAGACCGATATCCGAACAGTGCACGGCGCCGCACATGTTAATGCAGCAAGCCAGCGAAACGCGTACGGGAGCAGGCAGACGCATGTTTTTGAATTCATCAAACAGGGTGTCCATCACGCATTTCACCGGGCCGGAAGCGTCGGTGGCGGGAGTGTGGCAGTGTACCCAGCCTTGGGTATGCACCATGTTGCTGACACCGGCACCTGTTCCACCCACGGGGAATTTGTTGGACCCACCGGCGAATTTACGGCTGTTCAGGTCGTCACGCAGCTTTTTCATGGTTTCTTCATCTTCCACCATGAATTCAATGTTGCTACGGGTGGTCCAGCGCACATGACCGCCGCAGTATTTGTCGGCGATGTCGCAGATTTCACGGATGTGCGTAATGGACATGGTGCGGGTGCCACCCACGCGCACGGTGTAAACCTTGTCGCCGCTTTCGGCCACATGCATCAGAACGCCGGGCTCCAGTATTTCATGATAGAGCCATTTGCCGAAATTCTTTTTTATAACTGGCGGGAAGTATTCGTCATACTTGTGGGGACCGATATCGGTGATACGGTCTTCCATGGGTTTCTGGGGATTGTATCCGGAAGAAATAAAAGCCATGGTAGTCTCTCCCTTTTAGCGCTGATGGCGGCTGCGGAACGCGGCGAGGTCGCGGTTCCAACCGCCGGGCACCTCGTCTTCCTTGAAGAAGATGTACGGGTTGGAGCGCGGCTCCTTGACATGCACGGCCTGTGCCGGCGTGTCGGTCACTTCCAGCAGCTTCTGGAAGGACAGACGCTTCATGGTTTCGCCCACACGCTCACGGTTTTTGCCTTCTTCCATCCACCAATCCCAAATCTTTTCGATGACTTCCTTGATTTCATCATAGGGAGCTTCACAGGAGATGAAGGGAATGAGCAGGGAACCCATCTGGGCACCATCCACCACGGGAGCCTTGGCGCCCACAAGAATGCTGGCACCGCGCTCGTCACCAATATGCAGAGCACGGGGCATGGTGTTGATGCAGTGCATGCAGCGTACGCATTCAGATGTTTTGATGGAGAGTTTTGAACCATCCCATTTCATGCACTTGGAGGGGCAGCGCTCGACAACTTCTTTCTCAATGTCGAACTTGCCCCAGTCACGGCCTGCATGGGCGCCGGCATTGGGTTTGAATTCCCCGGCCACATAGGCTTTGACGCCTTCCTGGTCAATCTTGATGTCGTCCTTCCAGGTGCCCACTACGGCAAAGTCCGAACGGGCCATGGCGCACACACAGCCATTGGGGCAGCCGTCGAACTTGAATTTGAACTTGTAGGGGAAGGCGGGACGGTGCAGCTCGTCCTGATAGTCCTGCGTGAGCTGATAGCACATGTCCTGCGTGTTGTAGCAGGCATACTCACAGCGGGACATGCCAAGACATGCCGCAGGGGTGCGCAGGTTGGAACCTGAACCTCCCAGGTCATTGTGCATTTTATGCGTAAGGTCGTGGAAGATTTCTTCCAGTTGCGGGGTATGTGTGCCCAGCAGCACGATGTCACCTGTGGAGCCGTGCATGTTGGTCATACCAGAACCGCGCAGATCCCAAATATCGCACAGATCACGCAGGAATTTGGTGCTGTAGTATTTACCCGAAGGCTGCGCCACACGGATGGTGTGGAAGTGGGCAACGCCGGGGAATTTCTCAGGCTGGTCACAGTAACGGCCGATAACGCCGCCGCCGTAGCCAAAAACGCCCACGATACCACCGTGTTTCCAGTGTGTTTCTTTGTCATGGTAGGAGAGTTCAACCACGCCCAGTAAATCTTCGGGGGCGTCCGCCGGAATCTGGTAGTCAAGACCGTCGGGGTTCGCAGCTCGGTGCGCGGCCTCCTGTTTGATGTCGGACACAAAGCTCGGCCAGGGGCCGCTTTCCAGCTGGTCCAACAAGGGGGTTGCATGTTTCGCCATTGCCATACCTCCACTGGTTAGTTTGCATCACGCGTATGCGTGCAATGCCTGTCAACTGCGGCGATTCCATACGGCAAAAACCGTTGCATGGGTGCGAACTCAAAGAGAAGTGGATTCAGCATCAGTCCATGAAATAGGGACGCCCAATGGAATCGCTGATAGTAAGCAAGGCTATTCGCCTTTTTTTACTGACCACAACATGGTCAGTAATTTTTATAGCCGATTTTCCCTATAATGACAACCGTTCCAGGCAGATACACACAAAACACAATGAAAAACCCTTAACGGCTAGAACTAGCAAGACAATTTCACCGGTGCAGCATCTTGCATAAGGGCATATGGGAATGTCGATTCAGAAAAATTTTTCATAAAAAGTCGTTCCAGCGGTCTGATATTGTGCACTTTTTCACGTAGTATGCTTGGCAACCCTTCGCTTGCGAGGTATTATAGACACGTTTCAGATATTATTATGCGCGTCGTAATACTGCGGCTTTTTCTTGCAGGTTACGAACATGTTGGGAGAAAGCATGGGCATAGGGGTCACCTATGAAAGATGAACGTGGCGTGTATTACCATCCGGAGGCAGGTGACAGCCGCTCTCGTGTGTACGTGCGGCGCGGCCCAGATGGCGAAGTGGAATTTCGGCTGTGGCAGGCCGAGCAACCGGAGGTGTGGGAACGGCATCCCTGGCTCAATATGGCGCTGGTGCGCAATGCTGCGGCCTACTACCGGCAGGAACGTGTGCATGGTATTGATCCCTTGAAATTATATGATATTTCTGTAGCCAGGGCGCTGCTACATGAGGATGAAGCGTGAACAGGCATTGGCTGTTGGCCAACAGGGATTTTCTGGTGCGTGATCTCGTACGAGATTACTGCCTTGTGCATAAGATTTTGACAGACCAGCGGTTTCGTTTTGAGGCCGATGGCACGGTATCGTACACGGCTCTGCGCGATCTTTTGGGAGAATCCACGCGCAAGGGGATTTTCGGACGACTTAAAGACACATCCCACCACTTGTTCCGCAACGTTCTTGCAGCAGGCACGGGAGAACCTGCTGCAGCATCATCTCTTGGGCATCCAAGTGATCCGTCGCATGTGGTGGATGAGGTGTTCCCTGGTGCCGGTGAAGCATCGCCATCGCTACAGCAGGACGAAGATCTGCCTTTTGGCAAGGAGGAGCGTGCGGGGGTGGAAGCCCTTATCGACTGGTGCATAGGCTATGCCTTTCATGAGTGCGCCAAATTGCGTGAAGACGCATTCCAGGGGCAGCACTACGCCAACCGTCTTCTTCAGATCTCCCGTTTCCAGGGAATTGTGGCTGACATGTGCAATCCCTTGCGGGATCTTGACAAGCAGACTGCAGAAAGTTCTTCTCGGGAACTTGCGCGCATCATGCGTGTGCTGGGGCAGGGGTTGCAGCTGCTTTCTCTGTATCTGGCTGTTGAGCAGCACAATATACATCTTGCGCGTTGGTTTGCCAGCGAGGAGGTCATGGCACGGGATGCATTTGGGGAAAGTTACGATATGCTGCCAGTTTCTCTCCGCTCGCCTTCTGTGCCTTCTTTCCCTGTGGAACGGGAGCGCTCAGGCGCATGAGCGTTTCATACGACCTACGGTTGGTGGTGGTAGGGCTGGTGTGCGTCCTCCTCTTGAACGGCTGTGGCGGGGGGGCCTGGCATACGGGGGCGTACGCGGTACGCGCCCCTATACTGTCCACGGGAAGACGTATTATCCCCTCAAATCTGCCAGAGGTTTTGTGGAAGAAGGCACGGCTTCCTGGTACGGGCCTAGTTTCCACGGTAAGAAAACGGCCAGTGGTGAAACGTACAACCAGTATGCCATGACAGCAGCCCACAAGCTCTTGCCGCTGGGCACAAAGATTCGCGTTACGCATCTGGGCAATGGCCGCTCTGTTATCGTGCGTGTCAATGACCGTGGCCCATTTGTGGATGATCGGGTCATTGACCTTTCCCGCTCAGCAGCAGTGCAGCTTGACATGCTGGGAACAGGAACGGCCAGGGTGCGTGTGCGCAGTCTGGATGGTGAGGAATCTGTGGCGTCTTCCGGGGCTGGAGCTTCTGCCGCCACTTCTCTGCCTTCAGGGTCTTTTTATGTGCAAGTCGGTGCGTTTGACGACAAAATGAATGCGCACAGGCTTATTGCCACACTTATACAGGGCGGCTACAGAGGTCGCCTGATTTTCGGTGGCAACAATATGTGGAATGTGCAGGTCGGGCCGTGGAACAGTCTTCGCGGTGCACAGGAAAACCTGGAGATATTCCGGGCACTCTTTCCCAGCGCTTTTGTGGTGGGTGACAAGTAACCCTGAGTTCTCTCTTACAGGTTGGCAGCGTACCAGTCCCCAGCCAGGCGCAGGCCCTGGCGCACGTCAAACTGTGGAGCATAACCCAGCAGGGTCTTGGCCCGGGTGATGTCGGCCAGGGAGTGGCGCACGTCGCCCGGGCGGAAGTCACGGTGCACGCTCTGCGCGTTGCGCGCCTCGGGCTTATGCCGTGCCACTTCCTCCCTGATGAGGTCAAACAGTTCATTAAGTGTGGTCCGTTGGCCGAAAGCCACGTTGTATATTGTGTCTCTTGCTTCAGCTGTGGCGAAGCTGGCCAGCAGATTGGCCTGCAGCACGTTGTCAATATAGCAGAAGTCACGGCTGGTTTCCCCGTCTCCATTGACATACACGGTTTCTGCCTTGATCAGGCTGGCGAACCACTGGGGAATGACGGCCGCATACGCACCGTAAGGGTCTTGCCGTTGGCCAAAGACATTAAAGTAGCGCAGCCCTATGCTGGAAAAATCATAGCAGCGGCGGAATACATCGGCATACAGTTCATCAACGTATTTGGTCACTGCATAGGGCGAGAGGGGGTGGCCTATCTTGTCCTCAACCTTGGGGAGTTCGGTGGAATCCCCGTAGGTGGATGAGGAAGCCGCGTACACAAAGCTTTGCACTCCGGCATCACGTGCAGCCACCAGCATGTTTAGAAAACCGTCGATGTTACAGCTGTTTGACAACAGGGGATCATCAATGGAGCGGGGTACCGAACCCAGGGCGGCTTCGTGCAGTACATGCTGCACACCTTCGCATACATGGCGGCAGGTATCGAGATGACGTATGTCACCTTCCACAAACGTAAAGCGATTCCACGCTTCAGGGCCAACAATATCACGCACCATGTCCAGATTCTTTTGATATCCGGTGAGAAAATTGTCCAGGCCGACCACGGTCTGCCCCAACTGCAGCAGCCTTTCGAGCAGGTTGGAACCGATGAAACCTGCCACGCCGGTGACGAGCCAGCGGGAAGGGTGGGAAGACATAGACTGGGTAAGGTCGGAATATGCGCTCATGTGGCGATCCTGTGTTGGCAGTATGTTGATAACAATGCGCGCAAGCCAGCAAAGCTGTGTGGCGTCACGGCGTGGGTTTTTCTTACCCCTGCGAAGGGCTGGTGTAAAGCTGCCGTGCACATGCCTCTTTTCAGGCGGCTGGAGGGGTGCTATAGAGC
>CAJOMG010000021.1 GCA_905235595.1 uncultured Desulfovibrio sp.
ATATCCTTTTTACACATACTCACGGAGATCACGTTGCCGGCATAGGGATGTTGGTGGACTGGCTCCATTTTGTCGTAAACATTCCGGCAACCGTTGTGGCGCCTTCAGAAGCTGTTTTGGAAGACATGAAGACTCTTCTTACGAGAATAGAAGGGTGCAATGCCTCCTGGTATGAGGCAGTCCTGGCAGAAGACCTGGAGAAAGACTGGTTTAACAGTGTTATACCCACTTCCCATACCGAGGAACTGGCGGGAAGATGCTTCGGATACAGTCTTACTGTTGACGGGACTCCTGTTGTATATACTGGGGATACCAATACCATGGAACCTTTTGAGAAGTACCTTTCACAGGGCACTTATCTTTATATGGAACTTTCCTGTCACAGATCCCCGGTTCACCTTAATGCGGAAGATATGGCAGGCAGGAATCGGCAAAGCTGGCGCAGTCGCATTGAGGCGACAGGTCACCAGTGCCTGCCGGTACTTTTAGGTACGGCTGAATATGCCAGTGTGGCGGAAGTTTGGTTGCGACATCTCGACTGTGTCGTACAATCCCTGTCAACAGGGGCGTGAGGTATAGGGATGCGAGGATTACTGATAGCACTGCTGATTTCTGGTGTGGCCTTGGGCGGTTGTGGTGCCGCTCATATGGAACAATCGGCTGACGGTTCCGGGAAGGGGGCTTCCCTGGCTACGCATGTCGGGGGCGAGACAAATATTTTTAATCCGTTCCTAAATGATACTTTGCCCAACTTGCGTAAATCTTCATCCGAAGGCCGTGCCATGCTGGAGACAATGGGGGGCAATGTGCCCACCATTTCAGGAGAAGCTGCATACAGACCACAGTGGAAACGCGAGGCATATCCGGTATTTTACGGCAGCCCGACGGCGCCGCACGAAGTGCTGGTACTGCTTGATTTCGCTGCTCCCCAGAGCGAACAGATATGGAAAAGCGTCGTTGAAGCAGCGCGTTCCTTTTCACCACAACAGGCCAAGGTGGCAGTATTTGCCAACAGTCGCGAATATTACGGCACCGATCTCATGGGGCTTGGTATCTGGATTTCCTATTCCCGTCCGGGACAGGCCATGGCGTATATGACTTATGCCCTGTCAGCATGGAACAGAGCAAAGGCGGCACAGCGAGCCGAGGGGCATGTGCGTTCATTCAATAATGAATATGATGCCGTAGGTAAAACCGGCGAGTATCCCATTCACTATACATATATGACCTCCATGCTGCGGCCGCCGGTATCAGCGAGCCAAGAACTGGCCGTGACGAAATACTGTTATGACGCCGGCAATGTGAATCTTTATCAGGCTGAACAGATTGCAGAATATTTTAAGGTGCAGTCTCTGCCTGCTGTCATTGTAGACGGCAAGCTGCTGTCCAGTGTGTCTTCCGCTGCCATCCTCCAGGCCATGCAGTAATCCTGCAAAAGGAAATGTGGTCTGTAACTTCCAACCCTGCGGCGGCAGCCGCCATGATATGAAAATTCGTGATATTCGTGCGCTTCTCGCTGCAGACAAGCCTACTGTCGGCACGTGGCTGCAACTGCCTTCGCCTGATGTGGCCGAGCTCATGGCCCGCGCAGGGTATGACTGGGTGGCAGTAGATATGGAACACGGCTCTTTTGGCCGCACGATTCTCCCAAACATTTTTCGGGGCATCGAATGCGGTGGCGCCGTACCCTTTGCCCGATTGGGCGAGGCCAGCAAAACGCAGATAAAATCAGCTCTGGAGGCCGGTGCGCAGGGATTGATCTTTCCAATGATTGAAAGCCGTGAGCAGCTTGACAGCGCCATTGATCTTTCCACATATCCCGGTCAGGATTTCTGGCGCAAACACGGAGAAACAGCACCGGAATACCGTGGCGTTGGCTATAACCGTGCCAATGTTTTTGGCAAAAACTTTGACTCCTATGTCGAAACGTGCGCGCCTGATATCTTTCTTGTGGCGCAGATAGAACATATACGCGCCGTGGAAAGGCTGGATGCTATCCTTACCCATCCGCGCCTGGATGCCATCATGGTGGGGCCATACGACCTTTCCGGTTCCATGGGACTGACAGGGCAGTTTGACCATCCAGACTTCAAGGCAGCGATGCAACGCATTGCCGATGCCTGCGCACGCAACAATGCGCGTATGGGCCTGCACATTGTCAAGCCGGATCCAAATGAACTGCAGCGACAGATAGAGGCCGGCAGCCGTTTTATTGCCTACGGCATTGATTCCGTCTTTTTGTGGGCAGCTGCGGAACGCCCGCAGGGGGGAAGATAACGGTGAAAATCACTGTTTTTGGCGGTGCCGGCTTTCTGGGCTCGCACATTTGTGACAAACTTTCTGAGGCAGGCCATGCCGTCACCATTGTGGATTTGCGCCCTTCGCCCTGGCTGCGCGACGACCAGATTATGCTCACGGGCAATATCCTGGACGAAGATACAGTGGCGCATGCCGTTGCTGGCGCAGATGCCGTGTTTAATTACGCTGGCATAGCCGACATCGGTGAGGCCAACAACCGCCCTGTGGATACGGCCCGCATCAATGTGCTGGGTAATGTGATGGCGCTGGAGGCCTGCCGCAGGGCAGGGGTGAAGCGCTATGTCTTTGCCAGCTCTCTGTACGTGTATGGCAAATCCGGGGGCTTTTACCGGTGCAGTAAGCAGGCATGCGAGCTCTATATCGAGAATTACCAGGCCATGCACAACCTGCCGTACACGATCTTGCGTTACGGCTCTCTGTATGGTCCCCGTTCTGATACGCGCAATGCCATCCACCGTTTTGTTCATGAGGCCCTTGCCACAGGTACCATCACCTATTATGGCGCGCCCACGGCCTTGCGCGAATATGTGCATGTGGATGATGCTTCTACGGCAACACTAGCCATATTGGCTCCGGAATTTGAGAACCAGAACATCATCATTTCCGGCAACCAGCCCATGCGCGTGGGCGATCTGTTCAAGATGATCGGGGAAATGCTGGGCAAGGATCTGGAAATCAGATTTCAGAATGATCCCAACAGCGGCCATTACCAGATAACCCCGTACGCCTTCATGCCCAAGGTCGGCCGCAAGCTTGTACCGCCACTGACGGTTGATCTGGGGCAGGGTATTCTGCGTGTTATGGAAGAGGAGCACCAGGCCTTGCATCCTGAGCTGACCTCTGAGGGTGGCTATCTTGTGTCCACAGATGACTAAACCGGTATCGGGGAGTAAGAATGACCGCCTGATTGTCTCCGGTATAACCGGCGACTGGGCTTTTGCAGCAGGTTCTCTCCTGCTGGCTCTTATACGCCATAACCCGCGTTTGGCTGCGAAAAAGCCCTGAACAATCTGCAGCAGCGGCTGACTGCTGCAGAGGCTGCCCGCGCAAGACTGGAAACCTTGCTGCACCGTCTTGGATCTGACGTGTAGAATGTATGATCATCAGATACACAGCCCCTCAAACTCATTGCAGGGGCATTGAGGAGTTTTTATGAACATTATTGCTATTATTCCCGCCCGCATGGGCTCAAGCCGTTATCCCGGCAAACCCCTTGCGCTTATCCACGGTGTACCCATGGTTGGGCATGTAGCCTTTCGTACAGCCATGAGCAGGACGCTATCGGCCACATATGTGGCAACTTGCGATGAGATTATTGAAAATTATTGCAAAAATGCCGGTCTTGCCTGCGTTATGACAGGGGATCACCATGTGCGCTGTTCTACCCGGACAGCCGAAGCCTTGCTTAAGATTGAGGCTGCCACGGGCAGCAGGGCTGACATCGTTGTCATGGTACAGGGGGATGAACCCATGGTGCGGCCTGAAATGATCGATGCAGCCGTAGAGCCCATGCTCAAGGATGCTTCCATCAATGTTGTCAATCTGATGGCTGAAATGGATACGCTGGAAGAATTTGAAGATCCCAACGAGGTCAAGGTCGTGGTGGACCGCATGAATAACGCCCTCTATTTTTCCCGTGAACCCATTCCCTCTCGCAAGAAAGGCTCGGACAAGGTGCCCATGCGCAAGCAGGTGTGCATTATTCCCTTCCGTCGTGACTATCTGCTCCGTTTCAACGATATGGAGGAAAGCCCGCTGGAAATTTATGAGTCTGTGGACATGATGCGCATTCTTGAATACGGCGAAAAAGTTCGCATGGTGCCAACAACCGCCAGAACCTGGAGTGTTGATACTCCGGAAGACCTGGCGCGGGTCACCCGCCTTATGGAAGGGGATGAGCTCATGCAAAGGTACTGCAAATAGCATGGCTGAAGGAACGTCCTCTTCTGGTGAACACGACCATCAGACGTTACCGATGAGCCTCGGCACACATAAGCACGGGGACGAACATTGTCACAGCGGTCCTGGGGTATGCGCCCGCATTGCCGCTGCTCTTGAGGAACTTTGGATATTTTTGTTTGCCTGGCTACCCACGCCACTGGGCATTGCGTTGCGTCTGCTGGCCTGGCGCTGGTTGTTCACTCACTGTGGTACCGTACGTTTTGGCACGGGGGTGAGCCTTGCCGGTTGCCGGAGGATGCATCTGGGCAATGGTGTGCGTTTGGGGCGCGGGTGCATAGTCACGGCCACAGGTGGTGAACTGGTGCTTCACGACAACGTGGCACTCTCTCCAAATGTTCATGTCGGGGCGGACAGCGGGCGTATAGAGATTGGCGCCCAGACAGCAGTCGGGCCGGGCACGGTCATTCGTGCCGCCAACCACTGTATTGCACGGCAGGATGTGCCCATCATGCAGCAAGGTCATGTCCCCGGACAGATTGTTATTGAGGACGACGTATGGATAGGGGCAAATTGCGTTATCACCCCTGATGTGCGTATCGGGCGTGGGGCCGTGGTGGGCGCGGGTGCTGTTGTGACGCGTAATGTTGCTCCCTTCAGTATTGTTGCTGGCGTGCCTGCCAAGCTCATCGGCATGCGTGGGCAGGCTGGCACGTTGTTGCGGCCTGCAAAGTAATCAGTACGACATCGTATCACAAGGAATGTTATGGCCCTGCAATGTCTTGTTTTTGACTGCGACGGCGTCATTCTGGATAGTGTTCCCGTCAAGACTCGGGCATTTGCCCGCGTGGCTGAACCATTTGGTGAAGAGGCTAGGGATCGCCTGCTTATGTACCATAAGGTGCATGGCGGGGTGAGCCGTTATAAAAAATTTGAGTGGTTGTATGAACATATTCTCGGCAAGGCCATTACACCTGAGGAATCCCGCAGACTTGGCGATCTTTTTGCAGAGTATGTTCTGGATGAGTTGCAGCACTGCGCGCTCATTCCCGGTGCACAGGATGTGCTTGCATGCTGGCGTGGCAGATTGCCCATGTTTGTCTGTTCAGGCACTCCTCAGGAGGAATTGCAGTCCGTGTTGCAACTGCGCAGATTAGATGGATATTTTGACGCTATTTACGGTTCGCCGCCGGCAAAGGCCGAACTGCTTGCGCACATTGTGCGTACAGAGAAGCTGGACCCGGCCGACGTGCTCATGGTGGGGGATGCCCCTACTGACCGTGATGCGGCAGACTATGCCGGAACAATGTTCTATGGGGTGGGTACAATTCTCAAAGGAGGGGATTTCCCCTGGGGAGAAGACCTTACAGACCTGAATGCATGGATCAAAGAGCACCTGTAGCCAAAAATGCTGTCTTATGTATTCTGTACAGATTCCTTACTCTGCTGTTGTGGCTTGGCTGTTGACAACAACGTTCTTATTGCTGCTGTGTGTCTTTACAGCCGGCTGTTATGCAGGTGTGGACAATGCCCATGAAGGAAATGCCGGGGATGCAACAGTGCAGATGCGTTCCCAGCCAAAGGCGTCCCGGTTTTTACCTTCAGAAACATCCCAGCTCCCGTCGGCACAGGTTCCTGCCCGAAAAATCGAGGCGGATGCAGCGCCTCCCCCAAACCCGGAAGCACTGGCACGGGCTGACAAGCTCGTGGCCTTTGCCAATGCCGCTTACTTGGCCCTGGCTTCAGGCAAATATGCACAAACCGATGTGCTTGCGGCCTATACAGAATATTATCTGGCTGAATGGCAACTGGCCAAGCATCCACGGGTTGACAATGAGGCTGATGCTCTCCTGACGCGCAGACTCAAACCTCCTGCTGGCCTGTTTTCTGTGGAGCAGGAAAAACAGCTTGCCGCTTTTGTAAAAGCCATGGACAAAGCCATTGCCGATATGCGCAGCGCGTACCGTTCGCTGGAAGCCTATGTCATGGATGCCTCTATTCGGGACGATGGCGTTCGCGGCAGACAGTTGGGCGAACGCATACTTGGTGCCCATGCCGCATATATCGCAGCACGCGATGGCTGGATGCATATTGTGGAAGCTGCAACCGGTCCGGCAGAGGAACTATTGCTGCGGGATCATCCCCTGCGCAGGCAAATTCAGGCTGCCAGCCGTATTTTTGCAGTACACCGCAGGGTAACACAGGTACTGGCCCTTCCGCAGCCCGACATGGAAGAACTTGCCAGGTTACAGGGGGAACTTGAGGCAGGCATACAGGAGGGAGGGAAGCCACCTTTCAGGGCCAAACCTCGCGTTGAACGAACCTATCGTCATTTTCTCAAGGAAGCATCTTCCTATAAAGAAGCCATCGCGCGCGGGATTGCTGAGGGATTTCATAGTAACGTGCGGGAAGAAATGAACCGGGCAGCGCTGTCCTGCCGTACCAGCTACAATGAATTCGTGCGCGTGGCTAACGAGTGAGAGATGCTCTTGCACAGGTATCCAACGGTCTACTGACATTCAATGCATTCTGGCGGAAATTTGACGAAAAATTCTAAAGTTCCTTTAATATACTAATATCATTTGTATAATTTAATTTGGCAAACTTATTGCAATAAAAATGTCATCTTAATTCATAATGCCATCTGATTGGGAGTTTGCCATGTTTTTTCTGATGGGAAGCCAGGATAAAAAGAAGCGCAAGGTTGAGAGACAGGCCGGGGCACTGGGGGCAACCGAGAAAGTTCGCGAAATTTTTCTTGCTGGAAGATTTCCAGTTGTGACGACGCATCAGGTGGAAGGGCGGCGCATTGCCAAGGTGCTCGGGCTTGTCTGTTGCCGTGGTTATGATTCAGAAGAAGCCTTTTTTGGCATGGCAGCGCGTGCCATGAACAAGGGGGCGCAGGCGATCGTGGGATACAATGAAAATGTTGCTTTTCACCCGGATGGCAGCAAATACTTTTCCTGCTTTGGCACGGCGGTCATGTTTGACTATGACCCGTCTGATCCCGATGCTCTGCCACTTATGTTGCAGCAAAAATTCAGAGCGCAGGATCAGTCTGGCCTGAATGAACTTATTTAGTGCAAGCGAGGATATATCCCTCCTGCTATGTGTAACCCCGATTCTCTCTGGATCGGGGTTTACTTGTTTCAGATGCATACACTGCGTTTTTTCCCGGCATTGCAAATGGCAAGCGATAGGGATATGTCCTTGCCATGTCTGCCATACTGTTTGCAGTTATTCTCTGTGCAGCAATGCTGCACGCCACATGGAACCTTATTGTCAAGAGTGGTGGCAATAAGCTGTTTGAAACGGGGCTAACAGCCACTGGTGCCTGTTTGCCCAGTTTATGTTTGTTGCCATTTTTGCCTCTGCCGGATATGGCTGCATGGCCTTTTCTTTGTTTTTCCTCCCTGTGCCATACAGTATACTATGTATGTATGTCTTCGGCTTATGAAAAGGCCGATCTGTCTATCAGCTATACGATCATGCGAGGTACCGCGCCCCTGCTCACTTCTGTTGCCATACTGATGGGGGGCGCTGTGCTGTCGCCTTTGGCCTGGGGCGGGGTATGCACGCTTTGTGCGGGCATCCTCTGCCTGGGATGGGAGGCAGTGCTCCGTTCTGGGGCATGGCGGGGAATGTGGGCAGCCTTGCTGACCGCTGTTCTTATTGCAACCTACACCATAACAGACGGGTATGGTGCGCGTTACAGTGGCAATGGGGTCAGCTATGCATGCTGGCTTTTTGTTCTCAAGATGCTGCCCCTGCAAACCTTTCTCCTTTGGCGTTGTGGGAGGGCATACCTACGCTATGCTCGTTCCCGTCCTGCGCCAGGGCTGTTGGGAGGTGTAGCATGCTTTGTTTCGTACGGTGTTGCCGTTTGGGCCATGACCAAGGCCCCCATCGCTATGGTGGCGGCGCTGCGTGAAACCTCAGTAATTTTTGGAATGTTGCTCGCTGTATTTTTCCTTCATGAAAAATTTACCCTATTGAGGGCCTTTGCAGTGGTGCTTGTGGCAGGAGGGGCAGCGCTTCTCAAACTGGCGTAGCAACCTTGCCCATGGCATTGTCTTCGCGTATGCTCAGAAAAATTTTTGTGGAGCACGTATGGATCCTTACAATGCGGGTTGGCTGTCGATTTTACCTCCGGTGATTGCTGTTGTGCTGGCACTGAAGACCAAGGAAGTCTATTCCTCGTTGCTTGTGGGCATTCTCACAGGCACATGTATTTATACAGTCGGCATGGGACATGGCAATGTAGTCGTGGGGAGTGTGGAAGTAGCCTTCAAAACCATGGTCACCAAGTTTGATCTGAACATCGTCATGTTCTGTTCAATGCTTGGTGCGTTGGTGTGTGTTATTGCCCTTGCGGGTGGTGCACGTGCCTATGGCAAGTGGGCTACCTCACGCATCAAAGGAAGGCGTAGCGCCATGTTTTCCACCTCGCTTCTTGGGGCATTCATTTTTATAGATGATTATTTTAACTGCCTGACAGTAGGCACTGTCATGCGCCCGATTACGGATGCCCGTAAGATCTCTCGTGCCAAACTGGCCTATATTATTGATTCCACAGCCGCTCCTGTGTGCATCATTGCGCCTATTTCTTCATGGGCAGCTGCAGTCGGCTCCAATCTAAAGGCAACGAAAGCTTTTGACAACGAACTGGCTGCCTTTACAGCCATGATCCCCTGGAATTTCTACGCACTGCTGTGTCTTCTCTTGGTCATTCTTATTTCTCTGGTCCGATTGGATTTTGGCCCGATGCTTGCCGCGGAACGGCGTGCAATGCAAGGGAATGACAGTACCGTTCAGCGCAGCGGCAAAGACGAAACCCTGGACGCTAACGACAGAGGCACTGTGTGTGATATGCTCGTGCCTATCCTTTCACTGATTGTTTGTGCCACGCTTGCCTTGTTGTATGTTGGCGGGTACTGGGGCGAAGATGCCAAGTACCACTCCATTGGCGCTGCTTTCGGCAATACGGAAGCCGGCCCTGCGCTGGTTCTTGGTTCGTTTGGAGCGCTTGTTGTTGCATTTGCCATGTTTGTGGGGCGTGGGCTGCTTTCTCTGAAGTCGTTTATGGAAGGGATGCTGCGTGGCGTGCAGGCCATGGTGCCTGCTAATCTCATCCTTGTGCTGGCATGGGGAATTTCTGGCGTATGCCGAGATTTATTGCAGACCCCACAATTTATCAGTACGCTCGTAAGTCCGGATACTGCCTTTGTCGGCGCCTTGCTGCCGGCTGTCATCTTTATTATAGCCGGCTTCCTTTCTTTTTCCACGGGAACAGCCTGGGGCACTTTTGGCATTATGATTCCCATTGTTGTTTCCGTGGCACAGGCCATTGACCCTGCAGCTGGTAGTCCTCTTGTCGTCATTTCTCTTTCTGCCACACTGGCCGGATCTGTTTTCGGTGATCACTGCTCACCCATATCTGACACCACAGTTCTTTCTTCGGCCGGCTCCGGATGCATTCACATTGAGCATGTATCCACCCAGCTTCCCTACGCCCTGCTGACAGCGGCCAGTGCTCTGGCAGGCTATATTGTTGCCGGATTGACCTATAATTGGGCCTTGAGTCTGGGTGCGGCGTTGTTAGTGCTCTTTAGCGTTCTATGTGTGCTGCATTTCGGGCATGGAAAGGCTGAAGCTTCTGCACAAAGTAAGTGAGAATCTTTTTCTTTTATTATAGGCAAACGCATTTATATAACTTTTTTACAGAGGAGAAGGCTTGTCATGTCCTTTTTTTCTGCGCGTGATGCTGAAACAAGCCTGTCCTGTCCGCAATGTGGGGCAAAGCTGCACATCCGACGCACATGTCATGAAGTCTACATGCAGTGCCCGGCCTGTGATGCAAGATTCCCCCTGGCGAAATTCATCGCTCAGGCTGATCTTGCCATGGAGCATTTCCTGGAAGGTGTTTACTGCGATCGTATTTAACGCTTGAGTGCCAGCGGCATATGCTCCATTGTGAATAGTATGTCGTGCCCGTTACAGAGCCATGCCTGTCATTCCATCCGGCTACAGAGTTCCCTGGTATGTACGTAACGGCCATATCAATACCATATGGCCGGTGCTTTTCCGTTCTGTGCCAGCGTATTCCCCGCAAGTTCGTCAGCTACGCATTAAAACTCCAGATGGAGACTTTCTGGATGTGGATCATCATCCGGCATTGCGTGCAGACGGTACAGAAGCACCTTTTGGCAAAGGGCGCGGCATTGCCGTAATCTCTCACGGTCTTGAGGGCAATAGCCGTCGCAAGTATGTGCTGGGCATGGCATGTGTGCTGCGGCGTCTTGGCCTTGATGTTCTCGCCTGGAACATGCGTTCCTGTTCTGGAACGCCCAATACTACACCGCGCCTGTATCATATGGGAGAACTTGAGGACCTTACCACTGTAGTGCATCATGCCGAACAGTTTGATCGACCGCTGCTGCTGGTCGGCTTCAGCATGGGGGGCAATCAGGTTTGCCGTTATCTCGGCCATGGTGCAGTTTCACCCCTGGTGCATGGTGCCGTTGCCATATCTGTGCCCTGTGATTTGCCTGCCGCAGCACCAGTTCTGGACAGCCCTTCCTGCCGTGTCTATATGTGGTATTTTTTGCGTACGCTGCGAGCCAAAGTGCGTGAAAAGGCCGCACGTTTTCCAGATTTTCCCTCAGTGGAAGGGGTAGAACGCATTCGTACTTTTGCAGAATTTGACGGGCGCTTTACGGCACCGATTTTTGGTTTTGCCTCGGCCCAGGATTACTGGCAGAAAAATTCAGCCCTGCCAGTTCTGCCATGTATTGCTGTGCCGACACTATTGCTTATGGCCTCAGATGACCCCTTCTGCGCACCTTCGTGCTACCCTTGGGGAGTGGCAGAGCATAACGCCTGTCTGCATTTGGAAGTGACTCGACATGGCGGTCATGTCGGCTTTGTCTTGCAAGGGCCGCAATATTACAGTGAACAGCGCGCCGCTGCCTTTGTGCAGAGCCTTATGGAACAGGGACATTGGTAGTGTTTTCGGCAGAAAATCTGGTATGTATCTGCAGCCTAGAGCGGCCTATGTCTCTTTGCCCTTTTGTAAACGCAACTTTTTCTTGGTCAGCACTGTTGGCTGTGCAGTGAGTGGATCTTCCGGCCATGGATGTTTGGGATAGCGTCCTCGCATTTCAGCCCGGATGGCGGGGTATCCTTCACGCCAGAAATGGGCAAGATCACGTGTGATTTGCAGCACTCTGCCTGCCGGCGAATTGAGATGCATCGTTAGCGGAACGCGCCCTCCTGCAATGTATGGAGTCTGCAGACAGCCAAAGAGTTCCTGCAGCTTTGCCTCCAGCCATGGACCGCCATCATCACCATACACCACGGCGTGCATAATGCCAGAGGGTGCCTGCCATGCTGCAGGAGCTTCTTTTTCTAACATGCGGGCGAGATTGCCAGGCAGCAGGGAACGCAGGGCTTTGAGCAATTGTTCAGGGCTGAGTACAGCGAGGCTCGCGTCATGCAGTGCTGTCCCTTTCTCCTGGAGCGTGAGTGCCTTTGTCAGGACAGGAACAAGCCAGTCTTCCAATGAGGCCAGCAGGGCTGCGTCTCCTGTGTCGGGCCATGGCTCTCCCTCCAGAGAACGCAGCATGGCCACTCTGGCGCACCACTGCCGGCAGTCTTCGTCAAAAGGCAGACAGGCAAGACCGCGCTTGCGAACATATGCGCATAGTGCCAGCGCAGACTGCGCTGGCTGTGGCCGTGGCAATGGCGTGTTTTCCAGAAGAAGCGCCCCCAACGTGACGCGGTATCTTGCAATCACCTGGCCGGATGCCGTTACTGTAAAGCTTTCTTCCCTGTGCAGATCCTTTTCAAAGAGCGTGTGCAGCAGGGCTGCATCCAGTGCTGTTGCCAGACGAATGCGTCCATGAGGCTCGCTGAAATTTGCCATTGCCACTGCAAGAAACTGTTCACGGGAGAGCGGATCATTGGTGGGTAAAGAGACTTCCCGACCGGATCGCAGTAAAAAAAAGGTGGTATTGCTCTTTTTCGCTGCTTGCGCCTGCTCATCGCGTCGCATGGCGATTTGCTCCGGCCACGTGAGGGCCACAAGCATACCGAGAGCTGCACTGTCTTGCAGCGCTGCGGCAAAGATGTCCTGCAAAGGTTGGGATGGATAGTCTCTGTTAGTCGGTTTTTTTCTTTGTGCCAGTCGTTGCGCCAGATGTCGAACGCGATGCCACACATCATTAGCCCTGCTCGTGTGCGTATGGCAGAGCATATCGAGGCGCAACTGCAGGTCAGATTTTGCTGCCGCAGTAAGGGCGTACGAGGGCTGATGCTGCAGGGAGTGCATCAAAATATCGCGTTCTTCCATGAGCGCAACAAGACAGGCGGCCAAAGCGGCATGGCCACTGTCTTCACCGAGAAGAAGCATGTGTGCCATGCGCGGGGCAAGCGGCAGGGCGGCCATCCTTTGTCCCAGGGGAGTGGGGTGCATATGCCTGTCGAGTGCCCCTAATTGCTGCAGAGTTCGACGCGCACTGGCTAAATGTTCTGGAGGCGGTGGAGTGAGCCACGGCAATGTGGCAGCATCGTGAACACCCCATGCAGCCAGCTGCAGAGCCAGGTCGCTGAGATCAGCATCAAGTATTTCCGGGCGGACGTAGGGGCGCATGCCTTGCTCCATTTCTTTGCCCCATAAACGGTAGCAGATGCCCGGTTCTAAACGACCCGCCCGTCCTGTGCGCTGTGCTGCCTCGGCGAGGGATATTCGTCGTGTCACCAGACGGGAGAACCCGCTGGAAGCATCGAAAAATGCACACCGCTTGAGACCGCTGTCAACCACAATGCGGATTCCATCTATGGTCAGGGATGTTTCCGCTATGGCTGTCGCCAGAACTACTTTGCGTCGCCCTGCCGGGGCCGGTGCGATTGCACGGTCCTGTTCTTGCGAACTGATACGACCATAAAGCGGCCATAGATCCACGTTATTGGCTATATTGTCTTCCAGCAGTGTAATGGTTTTTCGTATTTCGGCTTCACCAGGTAGAAATGCCAGCAGGCCGCCTTGCTCTGTTTGTAGCAGGTGGAGAATAACATCGGCCATATGCCGCCAGAGAATCCATTCATCGTCACCTGAAAGCGCTTTATGTGAGGGAAGAGGCGCATGGCGCAGTTCTACGGGAAATGTACGCCCTTCATGGCAGATAATTGGGCAGTTTCCCAACAGGGCAGCCAGGGCATCAGCATCCAGCGTGGCCGACATGACCATAATCCGCAAATCAGGGCGCAGTGCCGACTGGATTTCCAGACTGAAGGCGAGGGCCGTATCGGCAATGAGTGAACGTTCGTGGAATTCGTCAAAAAGGATACAGGCCGTACCCGGCAGTTCTGGATTGCTCTGCAACATATTGGTGAGCACACCCTCGGTGACAACCTCTATGCGCGTATGCTTGCTTACACGACTTTCATCGCGAGTGCGAAAGCCAACAATGCCACCTGGGGTATCGTGCATGAGATGCGCCATGTAACGTGCCAGCGCACGTGCGGCCAGCCTGCGCGGCTCCAGGAGAAGAATTCGCCCATCTGTGCAAAAGGGCGTATCTAAAAGCCACAGGGGAACGCGGCTACTTTTCCCGGAGCCGGGCTGCGCACAGAGTATGAGCCTGTTGCTTTGCGCAAATGTATACACAAGGTTTTGTCGTGCATCATCCAGCGCACAGGGCGGAAGTCGTGAAAGAAGGGAAACAGCGTTGACCATGGAAGAAAGGGGTTACAGTGAACGTGCGGTAATTGCAGTGCATTTTTACTGGAAATTCGCTGCATGTCAGTGTATTGACAGAAAAAGGTTATGCACGCGGGAGTGAACCAGTCATGCAGTTGAATACGAGCGGCATCATCGGCCAGAGCACCACTTTGGCTGAAGTATTTAAGGTCCTCGCCAAGGTCGCACCAACAGACAGCACTGTGCTTGTAACCGGAGAATCGGGAACCGGCAAGGAATTGTTGGTTCGCGCACTGCACGCCAATAGCCAGCGCGCGGATAAGCCCTTTGTGCCCATCAACTGCGGGGCCATACCCAAAGAACTTCTGGAGAGTGAACTCTTTGGACATGAGAAAGGGGCCTTTACACATGCCATTCGTTCAAGGCCGGGCCGTTTTGAACTGGCAGACGGCGGTACAATTTTTCTTGATGAAATTGGCGAGATGGATTTGAGCCTGCAGGTTAAAATTCTGCGTGTTCTGCAGGAAAAAGAAATTGAAAGGGTGGGAGGCACTGGCTGCAAAAAGGTTGATGTGCGTATAGTTGCCGCTACCAATCGCGACCTTGAAGCCGAAGTCGCTGCAGGCCATTTCCGTGAGGATTTGTATTATCGGCTCAATGTTATTCCCCTGCATTTGCCTCCGCTTCGTGAACGGGGCCATGACGTGCTGCTGCTGGCCCGGCATTTTCTTCATCATTTCTGTACCAAAAAAGCCCGTGCTCCATTGCTCCTGGATGAAACAACGCGCCGTATTCTTGCAGCCTATGCCTGGCCGGGGAACGTGCGCGAACTGGAAAATTTTATGGAAAGGTTGAGCATCCTTGTGGACGGCAATGTTGTTCACATGGATGATCTTCCGTCAAAAATCCTCGATAATGTGGGGGACGTAAACAGTCTTCCACCTGTGGATGAGGAAGATGGCTCTGACAGCATATCTGTTGCCGAAGCTGCCGGCAAGCATGCCGAGATGGAAATGACACCATCCCGGGTAGAACCCGTTGACCATGCAACGGCAGAACATCCGTCCCTTTCTGCCGTTGCTCAGGTTGCAAGAACTCCTGCAGTCACGCAAAACGGGGAATTTCTGTGGCCAGAACTGAAGGTATTGGAAGCGCTGGGATTAAATCTGAAAGATTTTCTTGATGCTGTGGAAAACCGGCTTATTGACGAGGCCCTGAGTAAGGCTGACGGGGTAAAGAATCAGGCAGCAGAGTATCTTGGCATTAAGCGGACTACATTGATTGAGAAACTCAAGAAACGCGATCTATAACGGTATGGAAATTGCATATTTTAATGTATGCAGTTTCTTCTCCATAATGTTCCCTGCGAAGTATCGTCGTGAATACATGCACACACGATTTCTCCCGATGGTTTCATCTGCTCCGTAAACGACGGCTGCTATGCCATTGTGCGGTATTGTCTGTCTTGCATTGTATGCTGCTGGGCAGCGGAGTGCTGTTGGAAAGTTATGCTGTGGGGCAGATTGCAGGTACGTGGTTCTCCCCGGTTTCATCGGCTGTTGCAGCTGAGGCGTTTTCCGGTCGTTCTGATGGGCCACAGAGTATTTTGGGTAAGGTTAATCCTGGTGGGCCGGAAAGCTGGCCCGAGGATCAGGGCCTTTCTACAAGCATTACAGCAACATCTGCTCCAAAGACCCCTGTAGGCGATACTCCCGCTTCTACGCCCTCTGCCCCTGCAGATGCCACGGCCCAGTCCTCATCTGGTCAACAGCAGAAGCCAGGGCAGCAGCCGGAATCATCGCCTCAACGTGCCGATTCACAGCAATCGCCTGCCGTTGAACAGCCCACTGTCCCTCCTTCCCAATCAACTTCCGGGCAACAGGGGGGTACAGCGCAGCAGGCTGCTACGCCGCTGCAGCCAGACGTTGCTGGACAACGTGGTACGCCGCAGCAGCAACCTGAGGTGTCATCACATGTTGTTCAGCAGACCGCTGTAGTGCCACAGGGTTCAGCCAAAGGCGATTCTGCAACCTCTCCTTCCACACCCCCTGCAGGGACAGAAGATACAGCAATTACACAGGAAGGCAGACAGGTATCTGGCAAGGTGAAAGATACTGTTGTCGGGGTGCCCAGCAAAGAACCACAGCCAGAACCCGTGAAAGCCGAACGCCCTGTCATCTATGTTGATGAACAGGGTAACCCCGTGCCTAAGCCCGTTGATCCATCTACTATCCTGGCGGAAGCAGAGCGTCTTATGGCAGAACATAAGTATGAGGAGGCGCTTCCGCAGCTTGAGGAATTAAAGACAGAACCCAGGCTTACTCCTGAACAGCGTGAACGCGTGTTATATGCCATCAGCGACTGCCTTTGGGCGCATTATGCTGATAACCCGGTGGCCGGCTTTGAACCCATCGTTGCGTCAACAAGTGAAGCCATGAACGCCAATCTGCGCTCTATACGCGTGCCTGATGCCCTGTTGCGGCTGGGTCTGGCCAACGCCAATGTGGGCAATCTGGCCGACGCAGGGGGCTATATTGTTGCCTTATATCGCCGTTATCCGGATTATCCAGGTGTGGCGCAAGGTTTTACCGCACTTGGGAAGGAACAGGCCAAACAGCATCAGGACGCTCGTGCAGAGCAATCGTTTTCCATTGTGCTTGATAAGTATCCGGAATCGTCTTTTTTGCAGGAAGCTTCTGTGGGGCTTGCCAATGCGCTCGTCATGCAGAAAAAGTATGACAAGGCGCACGTCATTCTTGACTTTATCAGCAAACGCTGGCCCCGCTATTACATAGACGATCCGTCCTTTGTCCTTTTGCAGGCACGCAATGAAGAAGCCCGCAACAATCCGCAAACGGCACTCTCACTGTACTGGTTGTACTACAACCTTGTGCCAGGGCAGCAGGGCAATGATGCCATGCTGTTCAGGATGGCCGACATGTACAGTGCACAGGGCAACAAAACGGCTGCCCACTTTCTGTATGATCTCGTGAGGCGACGCTACCCTGGAACATCCTTTGCAATCCGTTCAGGACTTCGTCTGGCAGAGGGGGGTATCTATGATTCGCCCATTGACTATGAAACAATGCGGCAAGTATTTGCCTCGGCTGGTGCCGGTTTGCCCAGAGTCTATGCGGACCTGGCCGCTGCATCCAAAACCGCTCCGGAATCTGTGTTGGCCCGGTTGAAGGAGGCTATGTGGCTATATTGGAGCAACAGATACACCGAGACCATGGGTAAGGCGGCAGACTTCATAGACAACTACCCTGAAGATCCCAATGTTCCCCAAGCCCGTGAACTTATTTGGCTTGCTTTCCAGAAAGAACTCGCCAACTCTATGGCCGAGAAGAATTACGGTCGTATTCTTATCCTGTGGAATGGATTTCCCCTTGTTCGTGAGCGCTATGGCAATATTGATCCGGGGATGCGTTTCGCCTTGGCGCAGGGGCTGATGGAGCGAGGCGAAGAAAGCGGGGCGCTCTCCATGCTGGCAGGCTTTCTCAAACCGACAATGGATCCAAATTATGGCGAAGCGGCTTTCACTGAATTTTTCAATCGCTACCTTAAAACAGGGCAGTGGAGCAAAATCCTGGATCTAGGTAAACTCGTTGCGGCGTGGCCATTAAACCCCCAGTTGCGGAATCAACTGGACTATGCTCTGGCACTGTCTGCACAGAATCTCAATCTTAATGCCCCTGCCCTGGCCATGTGGCGAAAACTTGCAAACAACAAAGATATTCCGCTGTACCAGCGGGCCTATGCCACCTATTTTCTAGCCCGTGATGCCGAAATGCGGAAGGATATCCGCGATTCCTACGACTTGTATGTCAAGGTCATCGAACTGTTCACCAAATTGCAGGATGAGCGCTCTGATAAGGCGGATCCCCAGCGCATCAAGGATGCTATGGTGGCCTTGATGGATATTTGCGAGGTAGGCAACCGTATTCCCGAGGCATTGGATTGGGTGCACAAGTACAGCGCGTATGCTCCACAGGGTTCCCCTGAATATCCCGGCCTGCGTTTTCGTGAGGCACGGCTGTACCGCAAGCTGGGTGACGCTTCACGGGCTCAGGCGTTGTTGGAAGAATTGGCGCATAACTCTCCAGATTCTCCCTTTGGTAAGGCTGCCAAGGCAGAACTGCGCACCTTTGAAGTCTCGCGTGATTTGCAAAGTTATATGCCTGGTGGGGCTGCCGGACAGCCTCCCCGAGAGGAAGCCGCACAAGGAGTGCCTGGCAATGCGCCAGCAAGCCAATAGGTAAGATGGCGCTTGCTTTTGCAGACCAAGCTTACGTTGCCTGCATGTGAATTCTTGAAAACCTGCTGCGCTTATTATAGGCTGTTTTGTATGCATAACTACGACCTTTCACAGCACACTGGCGGAAATCGCGGTTGTGTCGCATTGCGAGGATAGAATTTATGAACAAAAGATTGCGTATTGTCGTGACGTTGTCTGCTCTTTTGCTGACAGCGTGCGTCGCAGGGACACAACGGGGTATGCTGGATACATCCTATGTATCTACTGCCAGACCTGCCATTGCCATGCGGGCCACTACGTTACCATTACTAACAGGCGGGGAGGGCAGCTGTAGCCTTTCGTGGTCTGGAGGCTTGGAGGGAGTGCCTATCACGGTATGGCTAGCGGCATACGGCAGTGGCAAGCCAGATGCACCCATGGCCGTTATCGCGCATGCCGATCTGCACCTTGGTTGGTATTGGGATGACGATGGCAGTCGGCCATTCAGCGTTGACCCTGGCGTCGAGGTGTTCGGCGATGTCGGTTTTAAGGCGTGTACCTATATTGTGGAGAGTACACGTGATCCTTTTGCTATTCTTGCAGGTGTGCCTGAAAATGCGGAGCCAATGCGCTGGGTCGCCCGTGGTTTTGCGGCACGGTGTAATTTTAACATGAGCAAGCTCGTTATGGAATATCGCGAGCCCTTGCCTGAACATCTGGCCAATACACCCCATCTTGTCATCGGGCAGACAGACTGGCTGCGCGCCTTTGAAAACCGTGCCCGTGAAGCGTTTGTCGTCGGACCTGTTCCGGCGAACCGGGATGACATACTGCGTGGCTATGCCAGAAATGTTCGGTGGAGGTATATGGATCAGCGTTTTCTCGGTACGGTTTCACGGTATGAACCCATTACCAGGTATTGATAGTATTAGTGCAGCAGGCGAATTCGTACGCAAACGATACTTTTTCCCTTCTAATGGCGAGTGTCAGGTATTGTCCGCACTCATTTCTGGCAGCTTTGTAAGCGCATATTTGTCTGTCCATGGCGGCAGACAGGAGAAGGTGCGCCCACTGGGCAATGTGACACGCAGGGCGTGCAGGAGAAGTCCCTCATCATGTCTGCATGTGTCAGACATTCCATGCCCGTACTTGGCATCACCTATAATGGCATGTCCCTGAGCTGCCAGCTGAACACGTATCTGGTGTGTGCGTCCCGTAAGAAGACGTACTAAAACAAGGCTTTCCTGTGCGCAGACATGCAGAGGGTACACCACGCAGTGAGCTTGCCACCCACTTGTGACGGCAGCATTGACGTGCATTTTTTCATAGCCGCCAACGCGCTTCTTGCATAGTGTATGCTCTAACCGATGCGGTTCAGTGAACGGCCAGCGTCCTGACACCCAGGCCACATATTCTTTGACAAGTGTGCCGCAGCGTATGGCTTTTTGCGCTGCGGCCAAGGCTTCATAGGAAAATGCCGTTAACAGCACGCCAGACGTATCCTTGTCCAGTCTGTGTATCGGCGTCGGACGGAATGGAGCATTCTGGAAGTGGGCTGTCAATCGTGTCCACAAACTGTCACCATGCCCCGTTCCAGGGTGCACTGGCAAGCCAGAAGGCTTGTTAAATGCCCATAAGTCTCCTTCTTCTCCTATCTTGGGAGGCAAGGGGAGAGATGCTTCTGCCTGCAGCTCCATGCTGTGCGAAGGTCGTATTTCAGCCATTCTGCCGGCAAAAGGCGGCAAACGAATCAAATCCCCTGCTGCAATGCGTTCAAAAGGCTTGCACCGGGCACCATTGCGCCGCACCTGACCTGTGCGTATCCAGCGGTGCAGCAGGGGAGATGGAAGGGCAAGGCGTCGCTGCAAAAACTGCAGAAGTTTCTGGCCACTCTCTTCCGCGCATACCGGTGACAGCTGCGGCTGCGGTATGTCAGCCAAGATCCCAGTCCAGACCAAAGGTATCGTGCAGGATGCGCACTGCAAGTTCCAGATATTTTTCCTGAATAAGAAGGGTAATCTTTATTTCAGAAGTGCTTATCATCAAAATATTGATGCCTTCCTGCGTCAGGGCCGCAAATGCACGCGCAGCCACTCCGGAGTGGTTGCGCATGCCTACTCCGATGGCAGAAACCTTGGCAACGCTGACATCATGCAGCACTTCCGAAGCGCCGGTTTTGTGCATCACTTCATCCATAATCTTCAGCGTTTGCTGCAAATCCTTGCGCGATATGGTGAAAGTTATGTCCGTATGGCCGTCCTGACTGGTATTTTGGACAATCATATCCACAAGAATACCCTTTTCAGATAGTGGTCCGAAGACGGCTGCTGCTGTGCCGGGTACATCCGGCAGGTCGCAAAGGGTCACGCGGGCCTGATCTCTGTCGTATGCAATGCCTGAAACAAGTACGGCTTCCATGGTGGAGTCCTCCTGAGTGACAAGCGTGCCGGGATCATCACTGAATGTTGAGCGCACGCGCACTGGAACTTTATATTTTTTGGCAAATTCAACGGAACGAATGTGCAGCACTTTCGCCCCCATGCTCGCCATCTCAAGCATTTCTTCGTAGGCAACCCGATCCATTTTTCTGGCAGTGGAACAGATGTTGGGATCTGTGGTATATACACCGTCCACGTCTGTGTAGATATGGCACTCTGCGGAACCGAGTGCAGCGGCCAGCGCAACAGCGGAGGTGTCAGAGCCGCCCCGTCCCAGGGTTGTTATGCGACCGTCCTCTGTACACCCTTGAAAACCGGCAACAACAAGGACGTCATACTCATTGAGATATCTATATAGAGCATCGCTGTTGATGGCACGAATGCGCGCGCGTCCGAAGTCGCTGTCTGTGGTAATGGGAATCTGCCAGCCCAGCAGTGACCGGGCGTTGATGCCTGCATCTTTAAGCAGCATAGTGAAAAGGCTTATAGAAACCTGTTCACCTGTAGAAAAAAGCGCATCAGCTTCCATGGGGTCAGGGTTTGGGGACCATTCATTGGCGAGTGCAACCAGCTTGTTGGTTTCTCCGGCTCTTGCAGAGAGCACGGCAATGACTTTATACCCGTCAGCCAGGGCAGACTGTACTTTTTCACGCACCCTTTTCATGCAATCCAGTCCTGCCACAGAGGTGCCGCCAAACTTTTGTACGAGAATCTTCATGCTTGTTTCCATATGAGCAAGCCTTTTGTGGTTGTTGCCAGAGAAAAACGCCTATGCGTTTTTTGCGGACCACATGTTAAGAAGCATATTCTGCAAGGCCGTTGCCACGGGGCCGCAGGCTTGTAAGGTCAGCAGTCGTTGTTTTTCGCATGGTTGAAGGGTAATGTCCAGATAATCTTGCGGCAGCTCTGAGGCAGGCAGATATTCCCCCCACTCTGTAACAACAAGCATGTGTGTGTCATCGAGCGCGTCAAGGAGTTCATCGGGGATATTGGCTTGGCAGCGGTAGAGATCACAGTGCAGTACCTCGGGCCTTGTGGGATAACGATTGCACAGGGTAAAGCTCGGGCTTGCCGGTTCGGCTGCGTCGCCACCCGGAAGGGCCTCCACCATTGATCGCGTCAGCGCTGTTTTGCCACTGCCAAGGTGGCCGTGCAGAAATATGGCTGTTGGACCGCAAAGCGTTATGCAATGTGCAAGCAGAGCCCCAAAGCGTTGCGTAGCTGTTATATCAGTCAGTATTATCGGGGCCATGGCAATGTGTCTTCGGTTGGTAGTTGCAAGGCATAGGCGGCTAATGCCACAGGCAGGCTGTCCGCAAGTTCTGAAGGTGTATTTCCTCGCATGGGCCAGTGTTTGCCCAGATGTTTCCCCGCAAGTGCGTGCAGAGCAACTGCCTGCCCCGCGTGGCGCAGGATAGCATGCGCAGTGGCATCGTCCTGTTCCGCCACGGTGTTGCGGGCAAGCAGGCCACCAAGGCAACCTGCCAGCACATCTCCTGCTCCGGCGATAGAAAGCTGGGGTATGTCATAGGGACATAGCAGCGCAGGTGCCTGCTTCTGTCCCACAAGCGTTCCGGCCCCTTTCAGCACGACAACCCCGGGGATGAGCGCGCATAATCGTTGCAGCGCCTCCATACGCTCCAGCTGAACATCAGAGGCACGGCAGCCAAGAAGTGCCGCTGCTTCACCAGGATGGGGGGTTAGTACATCCTTCGCCGTAATGCGGGCAAGCAGGCGGGGAGATTGTGCAAGGAGCATGAGGGCATCTGCATCAAAAACTGTGGGAGGTCGATGCGGCACATCCAGCAGAGCGGCAAGAAAAGCGAGGGCATCCTCACTACGCCCCATGCCAGGCCCCACGACAAGGGATGTACTTCGCTGTACGCGTGTAATGAACTCCCTGGACAGAACCTCAGGCCATTTGTTCCCGGTATCGGAGGGCAAGGCAAAGGTCATGATTTCTGCCCAGCCATTCTTGATATCAGGCAAGCCCGATGCCGGTGCCGCAGCGGTGACAAGGCCCGCTCCGGAACGCACGGCAGCACGTGCAGCCAAATGAGCAGCACCGCCAAGCCCGCAAACGCCGCCCACAATGAGAACATGCCCGTAAGAATTCTTAAAGGCCTGGGGTTTGCATTGTGTCAGTGGATAAAGACAGTGCCCGTCAGCAAGATAGACAGAGCATGGGGCCTCGGAGCGTGTTTGGGCTGGAATGCCTATATCACGTACGTGCACATGACCCGTCCGGAAGGCCGCATCAGGCATCAGCAGGCCTGGTTTTGCTGCCTGAAAGGTCACGGTGGCCGTTGCCTGAACGGCATCCGGCATGGGCTTGCCGGAAACGCCATGCAGCCCTGAAGGAATGTCCAGTGCCAGAACCAAAGGGACGTTCAGGGCATTTACGGCACGTATCAGTTGCAACATATCGGGCCGTAGCGCACCGTGAAAACCTGTACCTAGCAGGCCATCAATAAGAATGTCTGGCTGGTATTTTTGCAGATCGGCTGTATAGCGTTGAAAGGGGACTCCGCAACTGCGGGCTATGCGTACATGTTTTCCTGAAGCCCCTTTGTAGTGGCTGAGGGGGTGGGTATGCAGTACCTGCGGCCTTGCTCCCGCATCAAGCAGCAGGCGTGCCAGGCAGACGGCGTCGCCGCCGTTATTGCCCCCTCCCATAAGAAGCAGGATGTTCTGCCCAGTGAGATGGGGGCAGTATGTTTTCAGAACGTCAAGAGCAGCGTGCGCGGCGTTTTCCATCAGTATCTCTTCCGGAAGACCAAGGCTCATGGCATGGGCATCCCAGAGATGCATCTCCCTCGGCAGGGGAAGGGGAGGAAAACAGCGTGCAAAAGAATCAAGCATGGACTATGCCTCCAGGATAACAACTGCCACGGCCGTATCTCGGCCATGACTTATGGATACATGGCTTGTGCGCACGCCAAGCACATCCGCCCGTGTTCGGGCCGGCCCCAGCAGCTGCAACAGTGGCTGCCCTTGCGGGGTACGGAGAACCTCAATATGTGTGAATGCGATACCCATGCTAAATCCTGTGCCTAATGCCTTTACGGCTGCCTCTTTGGCCGCAAAGCGACCGGCGATATACGCTATGGAGTTTGCAGGTAGCAGAGTGCGCTCCCGGTCTGTGAGTATTTTGCACAAAAAATGCTCCCGGAAACGCTCATAGGCGGTGCGTATGCGCGCAAGTTCCGTAATATCCGTACCGAGGCCAATGATCATGCTGCTGTGTTGCGGAGGAGGTCAGTAGATTGCCCCTGAAAAAAAAATAGCATAACATCTACCAATATTTTACATATTGCTCCATTCGACCTTGCTGCGTCAAGGTGATGGCGGGCGTTACGGAGAATTTGCCATGAAACTGTGCATCATCGGAACCGGATATGTTGGCCTTGTTAGCGCAGCCTGTTTTGCAGAAATGGGTAACAGTGTGACGTGCGTTGACGTTAATCCAACCATTGTGGACAAGCTGAACGCCGGTCATGTGCACATTTTTGAACCCGGGCTGGAACCCATGGTGCGCCGTAGCCGGGCCGATGGGCGCCTTACCTTCACAACACGGCTTGAAGATGGCATTCACGGGGCTGACTGTGCCTTCATTTGTGTGGGGACGCCTCCTCAGAAGGATGGTTCGTGTGACTTGCAGTATGTACACCAGGTAGCCGTCGAAATAGGCCGGCACATGCAAAATGACCTGGTGGTTGTTGACAAGTCAACCGTGCCTGTGGGGACCGCAGATGAAGTGCGTGCACGTATTCTCAAGGAATTATCTGCGCGTGGCGTGCCCTATACTGTCAATGTGGTGTCCAATCCGGAATTTTTGAAAGAGGGCGATGCCATTGCTGACTTTATGAAGCCGGACAGAGTCGTGATTGGTACAGAATCCGAGCAGGCAAAAGCAATCATGCGTGAACTGTACGCGCCTTTCGCACGCACGCGCGATAAACTGATTGTCATGGGGGTGCGCAGCGCTGAAATGACAAAATATGCCGCCAACTGCATGCTTGCGACCAAAATTTCCTTTATAAACGAAATTGCCGGTATTTGTGAGCATGTCGGCGCAGACGTGCGCGATGTACGCAACGGTATTGGTTCGGATTCCCGTATCGGCTATCAATTCATCTATCCAGGCGTCGGCTATGGGGGATCATGCTTTCCCAAGGACGTCAAGGCGCTTATTCATACTGCCGAGGCATCCGGTGCCTTTCCGGAGCTGTTGCAGGCAGTGGAGAATGTGAATGCGCGACAAAAGAGGCATATGGCTCAGCGCATCCACGATTATTTTGCTCCGCAGGGTGGTGTGCAGGGCAAAATCCTGGCTTTATGGGGGCTTGCCTTTAAGGCCAACACCGATGACATGCGCGAGGCTGCTGCCATTGATATTATCAATGAGCTTACCGCAGCAGGCATGCGTATACGTGCTTTTGATCCCGTTGCGGCTGACAATGCCCGTCGTATTTTCAAGGATAATGCGTTGGTGGAGATTATTGATGACCAGTATAGTGTTTGCCAGGATGCGCAGGCTCTGCTGGTGGTTACAGAGTGGAATCAATTCCGCAATCCTGATTTTGACAGAATCAAAAAATTGCTGACAGCACCGCTTCTGTTTGACGGACGCAACCTTTATTCGCCTGCTGCAATGGCGCAACGTGGATTTGCCTACTTCTGCATTGGCAGGCGTGACCATACCGTGTGATATGAGGCACAGAGGCAGGCCGCGTGTTTTTGTTGTCTCTCATTTCCTGTATTCACAGTGCAATATGCATGGCAGACAGTTTTAGTGCCCGTTGCAGTTATTTCCTGACTACATAAAGGGAGATCATATGCAGGCTGAAATACTATCTGTGGGAACGGAACTGCTGCTGGGCCATACGATCAATGCTGATGCGGCATATGTGGCACGCGAACTCGCGGGCCTGGGCCTGGATCTTTTGCAGGTGCATACTGTTGGAGACAATGCGGGACGCTTGGCCACTGCCATGGCAGAAGCTCTTGGGCGTTCAGAGATAGTTATCACCACTGGCGGTCTTGGACCCACAGAAGATGATCTGACCAAGGAAACCGTGGCCCAGGTGCTTGGTCTGCCACTGGAAGTACACACAGACAGTCTGAACCGGTTGCGTGCGTATTTCGGCGACCGTCCTATTTCAGCCAACCAGTACAAGCAGGCCATGTTACCGCAAGGGGCTGTCGCCTTTCCCAATGACGTGGGCACAGCGCCCGGCTGTGCCGTGCCTGCAGGGGAGGGACATTATGTTTTGCTGCTGCCTGGTCCGCCGGCAGAACTTTTGCCGATGTTGCACACATATGCTGTTCCTTTTTTGCAGCAGCTGCATCAAGAAGTTATCCAATCCTGCATGGTAAAAACCTTCGGCATCGGCGAAGGGGTGGCGGCATTGCAACTGGCTTCGCTTACGGGCAATGCCAATCCCACGGTAGCCACCTATGCCGGCGACATGGAAATGTATGTCCGCGTTACGGCCAAGGCCAGCACAGCGTCTGCTGCCCTGGCTTTGACTGAGCCTGTTATCGCACAGGTGCGTACTCTGCTTGGAGATGTCGTTTACGGTGTTGATGTGGACGGTCTGGAAGACGTAGTCGTAACAACACTGCTGCAGCGCGGGGAAACGCTGGCCACGGCAGAATCCTGTACAGGAGGGCTGCTGGCAAAACGCATTACCGACAGACCAGGTGCGTCAGAAGTGTTTGGCTACGGCTTTGTGACCTATGCCAATGAGGCAAAGAAGCGTCTGTTGGGAGTGCCGGAACATATTCTTGATACGCATGGCGCTGTAAGTGCAGCTACAGCAACGGCTATGGCCAGGGGGGCACGGGAACAGAGCGGCGCGACGTATGGTATGGCTATAACAGGTATCGCCGGCCCGGGAGGGGGCTCCGTGCATAAACCAGTGGGGCTTGTGTATATAGCGTTGAACGACAGTGCACATACCTGGCTCCGTGTTTTGCAGCCCCAGGGCCGTTACCCAGGCAGAGAACGTACCCGGCGCCTTGCCACCAGCCATGCTCTTGACATGTTGCGACGTCGGCTCACGGGCCTCGATGTGGAGGGCGCGTGGGCTGCCCATTAGAAGCTTTTGCACTCATCAGGTCGATACGTAAGACCTTGACGATGGGGTAAGGGTTTTAAGCAGGCGTTTGTCTTTTGCGTAACCGTAACAAGACAAGGGGAGTAGCATGTCTGATAACAGTTCTGCGCATGAAAACTACATGGAAACGGGACATAACAGCAAAGCCTGGCAGTACCGACATGGCATTGCCTGGGGAACCGTATTCCTTTTTTCCTTGTTTGTTCTCTGTTTCAAAACGGTTTGGGGTGGCATACAGGGCCTTGCCTCAGGCTTTTGTAATAGCCTGCAGAACGATATCAAACCCCTTTTTGCCAAACCTGTGGGCACACCACAGCAACCTGCAGATGATGACCAGGAGAGCCAACGTATGTCAGTGAATGAATAATCACTGGAGATATCTGGCGGCTCCTGCTTTCAGGGCATGAGCGCCTTTAAGTTCCGCGCCTGTTTTTACAGTAAGGATTGCAGGATATACTGAAGTTTCTCGTCACGTTCTCTGGACATTGGAACCTCCGATACCATGATCAAAGGTCACGTTACCATTGAAAACGGTCCCGGCAAGATGGGGTTATAGAGACGCTTACGTAGAACTTGCCCTGAATCCGTAAAATGCCTATTCTTCGGGCATGAACCAGGAACGCAAGCCCATCAACCGTTTCAATGACGTACTCATGAAGTACGTCTTCGCCCGCGAAGAACAG
>CAJOMG010000022.1:0-60325 GCA_905235595.1 uncultured Desulfovibrio sp.
ACTGAACACACATCCAGACCTAGACCACATGGGCGGCCTCCTGTATGTACTGAAACATTTCGATGTGCCACTTCTTCTGGATAACGGACGCAGCAGCAAGGGAGAGAAGGGTAAACAATGGGAAGAAGTTCGCCGTCTCAATCACGCACTACCCTTGCGTTACGGTGATGTACTGCTGACAGATACTCCAGGGCTGCGCCTGGAAATCCTGCATCCACCTGTTGACGAAGTATTACAATGGCAAGGCAACAATGCTTCCGTGGTAGCCAGGCTTGTCTGGCATAATCGTGGTCTGGCCCTTTTCATGGGCGACGCCGAACGCCCAGTATTGCGACGACTGCTGGCTAACGGTGACAATCTGCAAGCGGAAGTGCTGGTGGCCCCACACCACGGTTCAGGCAGCAGTTTTATGCAAACATTCTACGAAGCCGTGCAGCCCAAACTGGTAATAGCCTCCTGCGGGCTGGCAAACCGCTATGGCTATCCCGCAAAACGGCTACGCGACTGGCTTGCCGCTGCAGGCATTCCTCTGCTGTATACAGGACGTGACGGCGAAGTATCCGTTACCTGGAAAGATGCCACACCCTGCTCAGTACACACGGCACGTTATGGCAGCGTATCCCTTCCACAGCACACAGACATGCCCTGAACCACTGCATAACATATACTGGCACCCCTGCCAGACACACCAGTAAGACAAAAGGCCGCAAGGCGGCTGCGCCGTTCGGTTTCTAATTATCAGCCGCTGTTATCCTTGCGGAAGTATTGACATCACACAGATGATTATGCGGCTAATTACCGTCTTTATATGTAAGAACATGGATTTTTTTGTCTATACCACAGACTGCGCCATCTCCAAAGAACTGATAGTTATTCTTGCCATTTTCCTTGACTACATACAGTGCTGCATCGGCATTACGGTACAGCGTTGCCATATCTTCACCGTCATGCGGATATAAGGCAATACCAATACTTGAAGAGATATGAAGCCGAGCCTTGCCTTGCTCACAATCCATGTCAAGAGTGCGCACAAGCTGCACGGCCTTCTCATGAACCCATTCCCTGCTGGGACAATGCAGGAAAACAACAAATTCGTCCCCTCCGATACGTCCGATGATATCATTACTGCGAAATGCATTGCGTATACCGATGGCAAACTGTTGAATACAGAAATCACCAAAACCATGGCCAAAGGTATCGTTGGCTCGCTTGAAGTTATCAATATCAATAATAAAAAAGGCATACAGTTTTTCTTTGCCCTGCATCAGGGCTTCTTCTATGGCCTGTTCCAAGGCTCCACGTGTCAAACACCCCGTCAGGGAATCCGTACGTGCCTCGGCCATAATTGTGACTTCAGTATTGATATTTTTGGAATACAGATACATGTAAACGCTTTTATCACGCTCAATAAAAAAGATGTAACACTCAAAACGCACCCACTGATAAGCCTCACCGACAAGAAACTGACAATCCATGCTGATATGTTCTGTGCCCCTGCTGTATTCAAGGAGGATATTTTTGCAGGAAAACGTCGCAAGGAAATTCTCCTGAAATTCTTTTTTAATAAAGCGCTGCGCAAAAAGACGAAGGCTCTCGGAATAACTAAGCTCACCCATATTTTTAAGGGCATCAAACTGTCGCATTTTACTTTCAGGGGAGAAAATATCCTTCGTAACATCTATTTCATAGATACTGCCGAACATATTACGCGTTGCATCTTGAAAATACCTCATACGATCTTCAAGAGCCAATTTTGTTTTTTTATCAGCCCTTGAAATGATATTACTGATGAACACTATAAGAATGACCAGTATCGCAGCTATGAGTGTACACGCTACGAGCAAGGTATTTCTGAATTCATCTAAAAAATCTCCCATGTAGGATTCCACAACCAAAAACCATGACAATTCCGGAATATATTTTATAATAATAAAATTATTCGTTTTAGTATTAATATAAAAAATATGATCCTTGTGTAAATTCACATAATCAGCTTGCAGTTTCTCCAATTCGTCCGCAACAGCTTCGTTGCCAGACAAATCAAGCCAGTTAATTTCTGATATACCAGTTGTATGGCTTGATAATTGTAATCTTCCTGAGGCATTAATGAACGATACTGATGTTCTTGTAGTTATTTCAAAATTGAAAATTTTAGACATCATATCGTCAAGATGAATATAGACACCTGTAATACCAAGAACAGACTGACTCCAGTCTCTGACTTTTTGATTTACAAATAATGAAATTTCATTATTTGATGTTGAATTTCTATCAAAATCTATTGTAATGTCATAGTCATGATCATATGTCATTAATTGCCTATACAATTTATAAAGATCTGTTCCTTGTGAAATAAATGACATAAAACCATTCTGTGTATAATATGCCTTATTCTTCTCAAGAATCAAAAAAACACCGCTGAAATCATTATATTTATAATATCCGTTAAGATATTTAGAAATTGTCGCCTTAAAACTCGGCATATCATAAGAATCATCAGCCATAAGATAAGATACCAAAAAACCATCTTTGGACATGGCATTGGAAATTTTTATGGCTTTTAAAAAATCTGGAACAATTTCAGCGTATATCTCAGCTGCTTTATGCGAAGTTTCATATTCCTGCAATGCCATAGAATCTTTATATAATGATCTATAGTAAATTCCAGTTAAAAGACAAAAGCCTATGGTAAGGACAGTGCCGACAAAAAAATTCGTTTTGGCAACAGCCGAAAAAATCATACAGACGTTCCTGACATGACTATTAACAATATTAATGTACAGAACGGTACTGTGTTACACATACCCAATAAGACGTTATACATCACTGCAGTGCAAGTACGGCTTTTAGAGCCTTGTCTCCAAATATCATTGTATATGTATCCCATACCTTGCGCGTTGCCTGTCGAAATGCGTCCATATCCACATTGTCATTGACTTCACAGGTGCCACTCGCACGTATGATTTTGAGGAATTCATATTCCTCTTCATCGCAGAGCTGTCGTTGCCAGTCACGGGTTTCCTCAGCTGCTGCACGTAAAAGATCACGTTGTTCCTGTGTAAGCTTGTTCCATGTATTTGCGCTGATTAATAATGGTTCTGGCGTATAGGTATGTGAGGTAAGGGAAATGTACTTCTGTACTTTGTAGTATTTCTTTGTAGCAATATGGGCCAAAGGATTTTCCTGCCCGTCCACAACGCCTTGCTTCAGGGCGTCATAGAGTTCGGTTATGGGCATGGGTACAGGCTTTACCCCGAGAACTTTCATCATTTCGATGCAGAGCGGCTGTTCCATAACGCGGAATTTAAGCCCTGCCATATCCTCCGGCCTCATAATTGGACGAACATTATTCGTCATCTGCCGCATGCCGTTTTCCCAAAAAGCGAGCGTAATAATACCACGTGCGTTACCCGCGGCACTCAACTGCATGCCAACTGTATCCAGAGCCTTGTAGGCATGCTGTTTATCTCGGAAAAGAAAAGGCAGATCAAAGAGCGCAACAGCAGGGACGTAATTAGCTAGCAGGGCTGAACTCGTCAGTGCCATATCTATGGTTCCTGCGGCTACTCCTTCAATCAGATCACGCTGGGAACCCATTTCACCGGCAGCATGAATATGGATGCTGATCACACCGTTGGTACGCTGTTTCACCAGCTCAGCAAAATGCACAGCTCCCTTTGCATAGGGATTATCCGCTTCGGCAATATGCCCAAGCTGCAGGGTGACAGGGGCCGCCACTATGAAAGAGGGTACATATAGCGATAAAAACATCAAAAAAACACAGAAATACCGCATAACACCCTCCACAGCTAGCATTATCCAGTTTTCCCGGTAAAGGTCACCAGTATAACCTGCAGTGTAAAAAATGATACTATTACTGGTTAAGGATAGCTCAAATAGACCTCTATCTGCAAGGTCATTCCCTTCTGTGAATGTTTGTTATTCGCTCTAAATGCGCAGACTCGTCATGATGTCTGAAATGCGGGCCTTGGTAAAAAGCAGATAGGAAAGAATAAGTTCTCCAGAGTTTACTGTCGAGGTAATATACAAGGGGTCATAGGTACAAATACGGTTCATGTAGTCCATGGCCACAGACATATTTTCCTCATTGTTCTTAGCCTTTATTTCAGGGTACAACTGGTACAAGGCATAGAGAAAATCCCGCATAACGAGCACCATGCCCTGAATTTCATAAATGCGATTGTCCAGAGTATAGAATGGAATATCCTGCGCATTTTCCAGCAGGCCCTGAGCATAACCCAGCATATTTTCACCTATCAACAGCTGCAGGGAAGCGTAAATGTCATCCGTACGGCAGTTGTAGACTCCCTTGCCCTGGTCCAGGCTATTCTTGTACTGTTCAATAAGATTAAGGCCCTTGGTATAACTGCTTTCAGCTGAAGGGAACCAGAATTTGCGTGGATTCAACGTAAAACAGTTGAGTCGCGCCTGATACAGGAATTCACTCTCCCGATCACTGACTCCCAGTTTGGCAATCTGAGTGGAATAAATATCGACCAGGAACTTGGTGGCATGATAGACTCCGTACTGGCGATATGCACGGTTGTCGAGCACGAAGCGGTTAAACAGGATGTCGTTGATGGACCACCCAAATGTGGAATGCAGCTCATAGCGCATCTGGTTGGTTATGGCGTCAATGAGCAGTTTACCCTTTTCATTGTCTGACAATGCCGATGCTTCTGAGGGGATAGCACAAGGGGATGGAAATGTTGTCCTATCCATAGCTGCATACAGCCGTTGGGCCCCCCAGAAAACAAGCAACAGCACAATAAAAATGGTACACTGTACAAACAGCGTACTCCAGACAATACGCAATTTGAGCAATAATGGAATTTCTGGAAATTTCATCGCCATATCTTTCACTCTACACTTGGATGCATTCTGTCATACACATTTACAAAACAGCAAGTACAGCTGTGAGCGCCCACATTGCCATACTACAGCAGTAGATATCACAACAAGGGACGCTCACATGTAAAACGATCAATCAAAAAACCTGTTTCATCTGGGGAGCGGCAAGATAGGTTGCAAGATCTGCCTCTTCCTGCGTATAGCCTTTCGCTCCGAGGCGTGCGTTTGCCAACCGTTTGCCAAGCTCAACCGCAGGCTGATCCAATGGATTGATGCCCATAAGCCATCCTGTAAACAGCGTTGCCGCCTCCAAGAGCATCATGAGAGCCCCCGCAGCACGAGGCCCGTTGTCACCCATCTGCACATGCAGCAAAGGCACCCCATTCTTACACAAAGCCATGCGAGTCCCCAATGCCTCAGCTTCCAGCAGGCTGCCAAAAGGCTTTCCTTTAAGCCAAGACCACTTGTCAGGCACATCGTCACCAAAGGCACGTCCCTGCTCCTGCCCTTCACTGGTCAGGAAAATGCATCCCTTATTGCGTGGACCACTCAAGAACATCTGGTTGATGGAATGCTGGTCAGTTACGCCTGTGGCCGGCACAGGCTGCGTTCCCTTGCCTTCCTTGCCCAGGCTTTCGGCCCAAAGCTGTGCAAACCAGTCACCGTAGGCTGCCCACTGTGGTATGTAGCAGAAAAAAATCAACTGGCTATATGCGTGATCCTCCAGTGCTTTAGCCCAGCAGGCCAGAGCAAACGAAGGATGCTCAACAACATTCTCTGGCGATTCTGCCAGGGGCCTTGCCACAGAGGCGGCACCATCTAGCAGCGCATGCCAGTCGATGCCCAGAAAAGCGGCTGGCAACAGGCCCACGGCGGACAACGCCGAATAGCGTCCTCCCAGATAATCCGGCACTTCCAGAGAGGCTAGGCCATGCTTTCCGGCTTCCTCTCTGAGGTAGCCTTTGACAATATCAGTAACAACTATCATATGCTCGCGCCAGGCTTCGCCCATGGAGGTACGCAGCCAGTCTCGCACCAAAAAATATTGGGACAATGTTTCAATAGTGCCACCCGACTTGCTGATACACACCACCATGGTTTCAGCAGGAGAGAGAGCGGAAAGCAACGCCTCAAACCGTTCGGCACAGACATTGTCGGCTATCCACAGCCATGGCCCGGTGTGGCCTGGGGTATCCTGACCAGGTGCAAAGGCCTGCTGTATGGCGCGCGCGCCAAGGGCTGAACCACCGATCCCCAGTACCAGCATGTGCTTGCAGGCACGAACCTGTGGCAGCAAGGGTGGCAATTCTGCCTCCAGACGAGCTCTATAGGGCATGGTTAAAAATGGCAATTCCCCTGAAGACGTTTCACGGGCAAGACGTTGGGCCACTTCCCCAGCACGGGCCTTCAAAGGGTCTGCATCCGTAAGGGCCAACCTGTGTGTATACGCTCTGGACCATTCAAGTGTATGGGGCATAATACTCTCCTGTGACAGCTTGCGGCAAACGCAGATTGTTGCCGCATTACAAAAGACGCAAGGGTTTAGGTGCAAAAAAACGACGTCTGACCTCTAGATATGTAACAGGGCGCACACCAAAACGAAAGCTCCACAGCACACAGCCTTCACGAGCGGCACAGATCCTCACCTCTCCCCTAGATCCAGCACAATATATACATTGCCGACGTATGGCCCGTAGTGCCTGACGAGAGACTTCCTTCACAGTAAGAAGATCGGTTTTCTCCTGCAAAAAAAGACGCCAGTCCCACAAAGGGCACTGACTGTCGCCGCATGCTCGCACGCTGCGCGCAGACCCGCCCTGACATTCGAGACAGAACCGCCGTATGACCAGGAATGGCGCTCGAAGCCCTTGACCCCTTGTGCGCGATATTGCGACATCACCCATCAATGTACGGCTTTTCCGCAACATTTCTTATATTTTTTGCCACTGCCACAGGGGCAGGGATCATTCCGCCCAACCTTGGGGCCGTCCCTGTGATATGCCTCAGGCTTCAACGGCACACCATCAACATAGTACACTTTTCCATCCTTGCGCTGAAAAAAGCTGCGCTCTGCCAGCTGACGCAGCCCATCCAGTTCATAATAGGCGTAAAACTCCACCACATCAAAGCGTTCGCCCTTTTCTCCCGCAGGCACATCCTGCGCCACAGAACGAATATCTAAACCAATCCAGTGGACATCCCGGGCAGTCTCAGAAATAGTTTCAACGCTGATGTTCTCCCGATACTCCGGATGCGTACTCTCCACCAGCCACTGATACCGTTTGAGCACATAGGCTGTATAGCGTGAGCGCATCAGTGTTTGCGCATCAGCTGGCCAAACATTACCTTCTATATAGGGGATACAGCAATTTTCCTGCAAACGGCCACTGCCGCATGGGCACAATTCGGACATACCAAACACCTTGGATTGCAATCAGGCAAACAGCACAGATTCAGCATACCTTATGACAAGAGCAGCGGCAAGCATCACAGGCTGACACTGCAACGTCATGAGTTCTGGGTGTAAGGCAAGCGCACTACCAATGCCCCCAAAATCCTTTCCCGGGAAAGAGAATGCTGTCTCAGTTCTGTTGTGGACGCAACAGAACAAGACAACCTTTGGCAACATCATGCGCAGTATCTGCCATCCGCATTTCAAGTGTCCCCTTGCGAACAGCTGTGATGTATGCCCTGCCCGCAACCTCTCCCCTGGAATTCAGCACAGCACACTGCGCGCCTGGCGCAAGCGCCCGCTGCCCATACAGCAGGCACCAGAGACAGACATTTCCCCCCTCCTGCCGCACCATCACTACTTCTCCACAGCCAAGGGCTCTAAGCTGACGGATATGACGCTGCCCCAGCAGGAAAACCAAAAGCCCTGTACTCAGGCCCACAGCGCAAAACCCAGCAGCCAGCACAAAGGGATTCTGGCCAACGAATCGGCGGATACAGGAAAAGGAAGCCGCCCGCATGTCATCAGCGTCTGCATAAAGACGCACCGGGTAACGCTGCACGACACTGCCTGGTGTACCACGGAAACGCACATGCAAAATATACCGCCCAGGTAGGGCATCTACATCTGCGAGGACCTTGCCCCGCCACATGCCGCTACCAAAAATGTATCCAGTAAAAAAACCGTCAAAAGAAAAAGAAAGAGGGGCTTCTTCCGGGGAAAAATGCGTCTGAATATCCCTAGAAGTTGGATTTCTGACGGCAATAGGGCCAGAAATAGCCGCAGATTCGCCAGGAAGGAGTTCGAGCAGATTCGCCTCGCTGCGACGTAGCGCCTGCAATCCATCAAGCACACACGCAAGAGCTAGAGCAAGAAACAGTGCACAAAGCATCCCCCACCAGTGCTGATGCCTGGTGGTCTGCTGGCACTGCTCCCATTGAACGCAACCAGTCACTCCATCCACAGTGGTTCCTTCAATACTAATGCCATCAATGCCGTTCACTGCGCAGTGGCAAAAATGGTGTTTCGGCCACACGCCAATATACCAACGATGGTCCCCGACCAGGAAGGGAAATCATGCTCTGGTATTCGGCGGGGAATTTACGACGTACCACGCGTGTCAACAAAAATGCCAAACCCCATAGAGGCACAATGAGACCGAAAAACCATGCACAAAAAACGAGTTCTACCGCCCCGGCACTGCGTGAGGCCTGATACATGGCCCAAAAAAGTGCCACAATCATAAAAACGTTCGCTACAATGCGGATAATGCCGATATACAATGCCTGACGGTAGCTGTTCATGTATCCTCCCGAAATACATCTGACATCCTTGTATGCGAACCGGCGGGGCCGGCCCAAAAAGCCAAACCCCGCCGGTTACATAGCAAAAAACACTGTCAAAGACTACTTTCTCTTATAGATGCTGGTCTTTGTGCAGTTCATGATTCGCAGGGCCTGATCCTTCGATGCATTGAGGAAGGCCACACGAAGTTCGTTGCCAAATGTCCAGGCAGCGTCATCAAAGTTCTTGGCTTCGGAAGGAACCTTGAAGGTGAGCAATGCCTTCATGCCAGCTGCATAAATGGTCACTGTCTGTTGGCTCTTGTCTATGACAGGGAACGTCTTGCCCTTGACCTTGGGATGCTTGGCATCCACGTTCTTTTCCACGTCTGTAAAATTGACGGCAAGCTTGACGACCTTATTGGCTGCCTTGTCATACATAAGCACAAACCCATTATCGGGGTCAGCCGCCAGCAAGGCGCCAGTTTCAGGTGTAGGGCCCATGTCACGGGCAGCCACTGGTAATTTATAGGTCAGAACTTGTGAGGATTCACTGTATGTGGCCTTACCGTCTTTGAGTGTTTCGGCCACAATGGTAGCCGACTTGCCCTTTTCAAAGGCCACACAACGGCCCTGTTCCACGCCTCCCTTGAGGTCGCAGCCAGCGAGCAGCGCAAGCGAACCGACCATGCCCAGCGTAAGCAGCAAAGTACGAATTTTCATGGTACGTTCCTCCTAGTTGCCCGCAGCCTGGTTCTTCTTGGCAGCCAATTCCGCCTTGGCGCCGCGTACCATCTGTACAGCGATATAAATGGAAATAGCGCTTACGAAGCCCAGCACTTCAATGGTTGCCAGCGTGCCAAGCCAGCCCTGAGCAGGAAACTTCGCTTGCAACTGCTTCAACACAACTGACATGAGGCAGCCAAGTACAGCGAGACCAAACACAAAACGAATGCCATAGCCCTTCACATATTTCGTGGCAACAACGCCAATCTGTGCACCGATAGCCGCACCACACAGCATGACAATGGCTGCCAGCAGTTCAACACGTCCCTGATAAGCATAGCTGAAAGTTCCGTACAAGCCAGAGATGGCCACTTCAAAAAGGTCAGTACCAACGGCCACATGGGTGGGGCAACCAACCAAGTACACAAGAGCGGGCATGCGGATCAGACCGCCACCGATACCCAGGATACCGGCCATCCAGCCAGTGAAGAAACTGATCACTATGGGCAACCACGCAGAGCACGTGATGTTAGCATGACGGAAATAGACCACCGGGGGGATTTTGATGGCCTGCAGCTTGTTGGCCCATTCAATACCAGTAGCACCCTTATCAAGAGCCTTACCAGCCTGGGCAGCGGCAGCAGCCTTCTTCTTACGCACTGAAATATCATGAAACACAAGCCAAGCCATGGCTATGAGCAGCACGTCATAGAGATAGCGGACAACTTCGTCAACGCGACCGATTTTCTCAAGCTGCATGACACACCACACACCGGCATCAACGCCGATGAGGGTACCGATAAGCATGGTCAGACCCAGCACATAGTCAACATTGCCAAACTTGCCGTGACGCATGGTTGAAATAAGCGATTTACCGGCCATCTGCGCCATATCAGTACCAATGGCGAAAGCCATGGGGAAGCCAAGAATATTCAGGCCTGGCGTCACCATCCACGCGCCGCCCAGACCGAAGAAGCCACCGATAATACCCACACCCAGCCCTAGAATGATCAATCCCGGCCAGAAGATGGAAACGCCGGAAATGGGCATAGCCATAAATAACCAATCCATAACAATGCCTCCTTCTGGCTAGTCTTCCGCCAAATCGCGGTGCGTAAGATCAATGCCGATATGGTTCATTACGATATCGGCCAGCCAGCCAAGGACGCACCCTAAAATGGGAATGATCAGCATGGTTACTAAGGCAAATGTAAGATGGCTTTCATTATACATTTCGGCCCACCACTGCAAAATACCATGCATGTTTCGCGTATCGGCCACCATGGCCACACCAGCAGTGCCCGAATATACCGTGAGCACCATTTTACCTAATACCAATGCGGCTGTTGCAAGCCACGTCCAGATATTCATACACCCCTCCAAAAATATACGTTAATACCTGTTAGGCCATATTTGCCGTTTTCACGCAAATTGGTCTTTTTTTCACAAGCAAACATTATACCATTGCGTGATATTTTATGACCGTTTTTTTCGTGGCATCAGCACAATGAATATCAACAAATTGTCTTGTTTATTTCGCGAAATTTTGATATATTTTTTGCGTTCATCCTTTATCACGCAAAGAAAAAGCCATGATCACCCCCGAAAACACCATACCTCCCTCTTATGGGTTGGCTACGTTTTTTATGAATCGTAGTCTGACGAGCCGCATGCTTCTGCTGGGGCTGCCGGTTCTTGCTGTGGCCCTTTTCCTCATCTTTTTAGCCACCGGCAGTGGTTTTGAGTACATAGTCAATCGCGCAAATGCACGCAATATTCAACTACACAGACCCAGGCCATGAATCTCGCCCTGGAGCAGACCCTTGAACAAACGCGTAATCAGCTGCTTATCTTGGCTGCAGGCTCTTTGAATGCCAGGGAAATGCTCGACCGCATGCGCTTTCGCGTAAAAAATGGAGGCTTGCAGTACAGAGAACTGGCATTTGAGTGCCTTGCCCCTGAAAACAGTTTTCTTCTGCTCAATGTGGAAGATGATGTTGTTCACGTGCCTCTGCAGCAGGCCATGGCAAGCCCTACAGGACCTTTTCACGCATCTTCTGCAGAAAAACTGCTTCCAGGCCAGGTCAACGTGAGCCAACCTATGGAGGCGCTCTATTCCATGGTGCCAGTGCAAGGAACTGCGCAAAATATTACCGTCTATGTGTTGCGCTTTACCACGCCAGTATTTGATACCAAGGGTATTTTCAATGGATACCTCATGCTTTCGCTGGATTTGCGTGAATTGCGCGATTTAATTTCCATCTATTCTGCACCCGATGCGCCTATGCAGACAGACAATGGCACCGAGGTACGCGCAATGTTTTTTGACCGCGAAGGTTGGTTGCTTTTCCAGTCAGAACCGGTCAACGATTCCCTGCACCAACGCAAGCTGAGCACAGATACAGCACGGGCCGAACTCACTGGCATTTTTGGGCGGCCCGGTTTCAATACTGCTTTTCGCCCCGGGCCGGAACATATTGACTACTGGGACATGGTGGTCAATGTGCAAAATGGTCGCTCCGGCCAACTGCCCTACCACCAACGAGCCTGGGGTGATGCACAGCCCGTGGAACGTGTGAGTTATGTGCCATTGCTCTTCACTCCTTCTGCGGGGGGCACACCTGTTCTCCTGGGAGGCCTTGCCGTACTGGATGCGGGATTCTCCACAACCCGCTACGGCATGGTACTCATGGGCATCTACGCTGCCGCATTTATGTGCGGCATGCTTCTGCTGGGTCTAAGTCTGTGGTGGTTAGCACGGCAGATCAGCAAGCCATTGCGTGTCATCACCATCGAGCTAGAATCACGCAACAACGAAAATACGTATCAGCTTCTCTCGCTGCCGCCAATGCCGCGTGAGCTCGAACAACTAAAGGAAAACATAAATGTTCTCCTTGCCAAGCTTGAAAATGCCTATCAACTTAAGCTGCGCCAAGTGGCAGAGGAGGATGCGCACTATCAGCGGGAACCTCTGCAAAATCTTCCTCATCTCAGCGACCTGCCTGCTGATGGCATCGTCGGCTTCTCGCCAGCCATGCGGATATTGCTTAAAAATGTGCACAAGGCTGCCCAGGTCGCTGACGACGTCCTTGTAGTAGGCGAAACAGGAACAGGCAAAGAACTCATCTCAGAAGCCATCCATAAGCAGAGTTCCAGAGCAGATGGCCCCTTCATAACCATCAACTGCGGGGCCTTGGATGAGAACCTGCTCATGGATACCCTTTTCGGACATGTAAAAGGAGCTTTTACGGAAGCACGAAGCGCACGCAAAGGAGCCTTTTTGGCTGCAGAGGGAGGCACACTCATGCTGGATGAAGTAGGCAACGCAGCGCCAAAAGTGCAACAGGCCCTGTTACGGGCCCTTTCTACAAGACGTATTCGGCCCTTAGGAAGTGATCATGACGTACCCTTTGACACACGTATCATTGCTGCCACCAACGCCCCTTTGCTGGAAGATGCCCAGCGCGGTTCTTTTCGACAGGATCTCTATTACAGACTGGCCGTAATCACCCTCAACTCCCCTCCGCTGCGCGAGCGTAAGGCAGACATTCCTGCCTTGACCGTCTTTTTTCTACATGCAATTTGGCGTACGAAATCATATGCCTCAAAGAATGTTGCTTCCCCCCCCCAAATCAGTCGTGGCGTTATGGAAAAACTTTTGCGGTATGACTGGCCCGGCAATGTGCGTGAGTTGAAAAATACATTGGCCCGCGCTCTGGCCTTTTGTGACGGACCTATTCTGTTTGCAGAAGACATTCAGCTTGGTACGCTCCCCCCCAGACAGGATGCAACACGAAGTCAACTCCTCACGGCAGGAGAAATGATCAAGGCGACAATACCTGTACACCCAAAGCATTTCCACAGGAGTACCCGAAAAAAAACACCCGCTCCCATGGATAATGATTCTTCTCGCGTTGCTGCCCACGTCATGGATGCTTCACCGCAACTGCCCTCGGGAAACGCACCGACGCAGCAAACGAAAACAATATCACCAATGGAAGAATTACCTACACGTGTGCAGGCAGCTTGGCCAAAAATACTTAAAAAGAGGAGTATCACCCGGCAGGAGTATCAGACACTTTCCGGCACGAACATTTCCAACCGCACCGCACAGTACGACTTGCAGATTCTTGAACAGCATGGGCTTTTAAGAAAAGAGGGCTATGGACGCTCCCTGCGCTATATTGTCCTACCTCCCCGATAGCTATAGCTGTTGACAGAACGTGAACCATGACAGATATTTTTTTACGAATAGATCTAGGAACCCGCTATGTTTTCAATGCTGAAACGTCTTTTCGCACGTTCGCCAAGGATCAGCCGCGTACAGGCTATGGACGCCTTTACCAAACGCTACACTTCCTTCAAGATACTGTTACAAGCCAATGCTGACCTGGCTAACCTCATGGCCGGCCTTGAAGCCACACTCAGTGGTAACCGTCATCTGGAAACGGAAGAAGTACGCAAAGAAGCTCGCCGGGCCATTTTTCATTGTGAAAATATGGTCACTGCCTTGGGCAAAATGTCGAACAAACACAATACCGATCTTGAGAACATTGTACACTCCATTGCCACGCGCATAGAGACTGAGCTCAAGCAGCGCACCAGGGGCGACATAACCCAATTCACCCTGCCGCTCACTGAAGTGGATGCCAGCATGGCCTACAGTGTGGGCGGCAAGAATGCCAACTTGGGTGAGTTGAGCAACATGCTGGATATGCCAGTGCCACGTGGTTTTGCCATTACGGTACGTGCTGGCAGCTATTTTCTGTTGCGTACATCCGGCCTCTTTAAAACGCTCCTGTCTCTGCTGCGCTCCATTGATCCGGAAAAACCCGCAGAAATTCGCGGTGTCTCACGCAATATTGAAGAACTTGTGCTTCAAGCCCCGGTACCGGAGGATGTGGCCCAGGCTCTGTTTGCCGAATGGGACACTGCTTTCGGCAAGGATAGTGCCACTGTGGTCACGGCCCTGCGTTCCAGTGCCATCGCTGAAGACGGCGTACAATCCTTCGCCGGACAGTATCGCAGCATCCTAGGAGTAACACGTCAGGAGCTCCTGCCTGCGTTCAAGAAGGTAGTCGCCAGTTTGTTTTCCCCCCGCGCCCTGACTTATCGTGCAGAACACGGATATGCCCTGGATGCCACCGGCATGGGGCTGTGCTGTCTGGAAATGGTCAAGGCCAAAGCGGCTGGGGTGGTCTTTTCACGCCATCCGGTGGATCTACGCTCCAACGCCATTGTCATCAACGGCTTGTGGGGTCTAGGCGAGAGCGTGGTGGATGGTACGGGCACACCGGATCAATGGCTTGTTTCACGTGCCACGCGCAAAATCACCAAAACGACCATTGCCCACAAAACCGTACGCCTGCACCTCACCCGTACAGGCTCTGATGACGTAGAGAGTGTACTGGGACAAGTGCCCGACACACTAGCGGATGTGCCCTGTCTCACCGATGAACAGGTACGGCGTCTGGCCGATATGGTTATGGAACTGGAAGAACATTACCAGTATCCGCAGGACATGGAATGGGCCATTGACGAAGACGATCAGATTATTTTGCTGCAAACGCGGCCCATGGGCATGGACAATGCTGCTGCAGAGCATGCTCCTCCCAAACTGGGAGGGCTGCGGCCCCTGCTTGCCGGGGGGGATGTTGCCGCCAGGGGTGTTGGCTGTGGCCCCGTAGTGGCGGTAGGCGATGGGGAGGATGTCACACATTTTCCAGAAGGCGCCGTCATGCTGCTGGCGCACTCCTCACCCAATGCCATGGCGGCCATGCGCCGCGCTGCAGCCATTATTGCCGAGACGGGCAGCCTCACAGGGCACATGGCTTCAATCTGCAGGGAATTCGCCGTACCCACAGTCATGAACATGCCAGGGGCCACGAGTCTGCTTTCCCCGGGACAAATTGTGACTGTAGATGCTCTCTCGGGCAGGGTGTTCAACGGCGAAGTGCCTGAACTGCTTTCCCTGCGTCTGCGCCGCCCCCAAAACAGCGGTAACAGTCCTGCAATGGTACTCCTCAGGAGAATAGCTCCCTATATTCTGCCCCTGCACCTCGTCGACCCACGAGCAGAAACATTTACCCCCCGCCACTGCACCTCCCTGCACGACATCATGCGCTATGTTCATGAATTGAGCTACGTACGCATGTTCCAAATTTCAGACAGTGTTACCGACAACAGCGCCGGTGTGGCCTGTCACCTCATCTGCGCTGTGCCGCTTGACTTATATGTTATTGACCTGGGCGGCGGCCTACGCATGCCGGAAAAACGTGAAGCATACCCTGAAGACGTTTGCAGCCTGCCATTCAAATGCGTGCTCGACGGCATGCTCAACCCCGCCGTACAAGCGCGTGGACCAAGGCCCGTAAATATGCGTGGCTTTCTCTCCGTCATGGGCCAGAGCGTCATAGGGGGCAATCAGGAAGGATGTTCGCGTTTTGGCCAGCACAGCTATGCCATTATTTCAGACCGTTACCTCAACTTTTCCTCCCGCGTGGGCTACCACTATGCCATTCTGGACTGCTGGTGCGGCGACACCCTGAACAAAAACTATATTCGCTTTGAGTTCGCCGGCGGTGCCGCCGCCGGTACCCAACGTGAACGCCGTGTGCGCTGCATCGGCATTATTCTGCATTCTTTGGGCTTTTCCGTGGAAATCACAGGAGACAGGCTGCGGGCCCGCTATCAAAAATATCCCAGGACAGAAGTGTGCGACCGCCTGGATCAGCTTGGTCGTCTGTTGATCATGACCCGACAAATGGACATGCTCATGGTTGATGAAGAAGCTGTCCAGGCGTATGCCACAAAATTTCTCAACGGCGAATACCATTAACGCAAACCACAGTGTAATAACGCACCACCGTACCCTATGTCTTCTCGTCTTCCGTCCGATTCTCTGTTGAGCCGTGACTTTATACTGCTTTTCTGTATCACCATGTGCTGCAACAGCTTCATCGCCGTGTTTTACTGCTTTGAACAATGGCTTGAACGACTGGCAATCTCGCCGAACTGGCGCGGCATTTTGCTTTCTGCCATGTTTGTCACTGTGCTGATCTTCCGCCCTATCAGCAGTATTGTATTCCTGCGCCGGAGCAAACTGTGGGCACTGGCGCTCTCCATCATCGCCTCCAGCGCCATCATGCTGACCTACCCCTTTGTGACAGGAACACACATGGTGGGCCTGGTGCTCTTTCTACGCCTGGTACAAGGCGCAGCCCTGGCCGTATTTTCCTGCTGTACTGTGGCCGTGCTGGTCGACTGCATTCCCAAAGGCCAGAGTGCCCGCGGTTTCGCCCTTTTCTCCTTCACACTGCTCCTGCCCTATTCCGTTATTCCCGCGGTTGCTGAGCACATTCTACCCCTGCTCGGCGGCGAACCACAGCTCTTTGCCGCCACGGCCCTGCTGGGGATACCATCTCTCGTCATGCTTATTCCCTTAGCCTCCCGTCTGCGCAGGCCTGAGCTTGCCCCGGTGGAGCAGGGTGGAGCCACTGGGCAGAGACTTTGGCAGCAGCTGCGCCATTCCGGTCTGTTCTTCGTGTACTTTGCCTGTTTCAGCTTCAGTATCATGACTGTTCAGGCCATTTTCTTTATGAAGGGGCTGTGCTCCCTCACCGGAGCGCGGCCAGCCTGGTTTTTCAGCATCTATACCTTGACCATCATCGCCGTACGCCTGACGGGCAGCCACAGGCTCGACACCCTGCCCCGCTACCGCACGACCCTGATGTGCAGTGCCCTGCTTGTCTGCTGCATGCTGGGTCTGGCCTGGGGTCCGGTATGGGCCTTCATTCCCCTCACCCTGCTCTATGGCTTCGGGCTGGGCCTGCTCTATCCCCTGCTCGCTGCCATGGTGTACGACCGATCCACGGCTGACACGCGCTCCCTTAACTCCAACCTCATGATGGCGGCCTTTGACGCCAGCGCCATGCTGGCACCGCTCCTGGGCGGGTTGATCATCCATGCGGGTTTCGGCTATCGCGGCGTATTCACGGGCACTGCCATCTCCATCGCCATCTGCGGTTGCTCCCTCCTGGCAGATTGGCTGCGCATGCGCACAGGCCTTCCGAAACAAAACTACAGACTTATTCCTTAAACGCCACACTTGTTCGTCCTGAGACCGCTGCTCAGCGACCTCACTATGCAAATGGCAACAATGCATACAGGCGTCTGGTACAAACATTGAGATGGCGCAACTGGCACGGCAATGCTCGGATTGATATTAGTATTTATGGTCACAACTAGTTGAAATACATATATTACACTATCATAGTTAATTGAGCCTCATCCTTAAGAGGGATGTACTGACTCGCAGCATATTGTGTTTTTTCTGCAAAATCACCCTTAGGGGTGATTGTTTTTTTCTTCAAAACAAGCACGATAAGTAAAATTTTCGCAGTGGAGACACCTGATGAAAAAAGCTTTTCTTGTCAACGGCATTCTTGGCCTTGCGCTTGCATTTCTTTGTGTTCTTCAAACTCCCTGCACAGCAGGCGATTTCACACCGGCTCAAATAAAAAAAATGGGCATTTTTCTCTCCAACTTTACAGAGCTCGGCTTCTATAATGTCGACCACCGTGATTTTCTGGATCCACTGCATCCTGAAATGGCTATCCGTTTTGGCATCTGGCACAATTACAGAAACAACTTCAATTCGCGGATCAAACATTGCAGGGAATCCTGCCCTTACGGCAGCCTGACCATTAACGGAAAGTATGTAGCCGAAAGCATAGATAAATATTTAGGATTCAGCTTTGACAATCATCAGAGCGTTTCATCAGACTATATCACATGCCATTATGACGGCAGGCTCTATCATTTTGAAGGCGCTGATGGCGAGAACAACGCGTATGTCAGAGTGCGTGAAGCACGTAGCATTTCAGACGGTGTGATACGCCTGCGTGGCGAAATGTACGACCCTGATGACCCATCAGAAACCCTGGGAACATGTAATGCTGAGATAACACCTTCCTCATGGCAGGGCAAACCGTCCTGGAATCTTTTGAACATCTCCTGCAACAGAAATTAGGATGGAGCGAGGTATGCCCTGCGAACTTGTCGTTTGTATGCTAGTGTGTTTCCTGATGACCGCATCTGGCGCCTTTGCTCTGTCAGACAGTGAATACAAGGCACTGCTTCAGTCTTCGCCTGAATACCGCCAGGCAGAGACGGAACTCGCCGCTGCGTGGAAACACGCCTACCAGAGCGTCAAGAGCGTCGAAGGCATGGCATATCGGGAGCTGCGCGACAATCAGCGCGACTGGCTTGCCACTGCCCGTGATGAAGAGGCACAGGGCTATATAGCCCGTGGTATGGACAGGGGCCAGGCCTATGCCAGGGTAACGCGGGACCGCACGGCATACCTTAACTCCTTCGTCCGCTGACAGTGTCCCTTCCCCAGGGAAGGGACACTGTCCATGGCACCTCTAACAATTGGAAAGAGCCATGCCCAAAGCATTCCTTAGTATCGTTGTATTCCTGATGTGCGGTGTTGTACCCGCATATGCCCTTGCCGCAGGGCAGAGCAAACCAGCCACTGAAGTAACGCGCAAGGCTCAGGTTGAAAATACGGCTGGGCTGAATTTTGCTGATATGCAAGACTGGGAAGACGCCCGACGTGGCTTCATTGCTCCCTTGCCCGACAAGGGGCACATCACCGACGCAAACGGCCGTGAGACCTGGAACCTTGAACACTACAAATTTCTTGTCGGTGACAAAGCCGCAACAGCGCCCGACACGGTCAACCCCAGCCTCTGGCGACAGTCGCGCCTGGTCATGCTTGATGGCTTGTTCAAAGTCACGGAGCGCATCTACCAGGTACGCAATGCCGATATTTCCAATATGACCATAATTGAGGGCGACACAGGCCTGATCATCGCCGACCCGCTGGTTTCCGCAGAGAACGCCGCTGCCGCCCTCAAGCTCTACTATGCGCACCGGCCACACAAACCCGTAAAATATGTCATCTACTCACACAGCCATATTGACCATTACGGAGGCGTAGAGGGCGTGACCACTGCAGCGGATGTGCGCAACGGCAAAGTGGGCATCCTTGCGCCTCAGGGGTTCATGGAGGCCGCCGTTGCGGAAAACGTCATGGCGGGTACGGCCATGTCACGCCGGGCCATGTTCATGTACGGTACCACCCTACCCCCCTCACCCACGGGCCATGTGGGAGCCGGACTGGGCCTGAAAAATTCCTATGGTTCCAAGGGTCTCATTCCGCCCACAGATGTGATTGAGGAGAATGGAGCACTACGCACACTGGATGGTCTGACCTTTATCTTCCTGCTGGCCCCGGGCACAGAAGCACCTGCGGAAATGCACTGGTACATACCCGAGCTCAAGGCCCTGACCGCTGCCGAAAACTGCGTGCACACCATGCACAACCTCTATACGTTGCGTGGAGCCAAAACCCGTGACCCGCTCAAGTGGGCACAAGCTCTGGACGCAACGGCAGCCCGCTTTGGTAGTGAGGCCGAAGTGCTCTATGGTATGCACCACTGGCCCGTGTGGGGCGGCGAACGTGTGCGTACCCTGCTGCACCGCACGAGCGATATCTACCGCTACATCCATGACCAGACCCTGCATTTGGCTAACAAGGGTCTGACCATGAACGAAATAGCCGAAGAGCTGCGCCTACCGCCGGAGCTTGCTCATACTTTTGCCCTGCGCGGCTATTACGGCAGCCTGAACCACGACATCAAGGCCGTATATAACCTCTATCTCGGTTGGTTCGATGGCAATCCCGCCCATCTGCACGCCCTGCCGCCAGTGGCCGCCGCAAAAAAATATGTAGAATACATGGGCGGCGCTGCAGCCGTTCTGAAACGGGCCAAGGAAGACTATGCCAAAGGCGAATACCGTTGGGTGGCACAGGCACTGGACCACGTGGTCTTTGCCGACCCGACCAATCGTGAGGCACGGGAGTTGGAGGCCGACACTTTGGAACAGCTGGGCTACCAAGCGGAAAGCGGCCCCTGGCGCAACTTCTATCTCACCGGGGCGCATGAGCTGCGTGAGGGCAGCTTTACGCTTCCGGCGACACGAAGTGCAGACAGTCAAGCACAGGCCCTACCACCGGACCTGTATTTTGCCAACCTGGGCATTCGCCTGGACGGACAGCGCGCGCAGGGGCGGGAGTTTGCCATGAGCGTCGTACTACAAGACCTCAAACAGGAATGGCAGCTAAAACTACGCCACGGCGTGCTGCGCGCTACACAGGGCGGTACTGGCTCTGCTCCTGCGCTGACCCTGACGGCGACCCTGCCCGATGCCATGGCCCTGTTTGACGGGCGTCTCAGCCCTGAGGTTGCCGCCAAACGCGGTCTGCTGCAGGGCGACACCACACCTCTGACCCAATTTCTAAACCTTCTGGACACCTTCCGACCGGATTTTGCCATTATAGAGCCGTAACCGCAGTTACCAACTACGCAAGAGGAAATGCCAATCATGGAATGGTGTAATTTCATTTTGAAACCCAATATCCAGAAATTCATTCTGGTGGTTATTGTCATCAACGCTCTCACGTTGGGGCTGGAAACCAGCCCTGCAGTTGTGGCAGCCACCGGACCACTTCTGCACATCGCGGACCAGATAGCACTGTGGATTTTCGTGGTGGAGCTGGTCTGCAAAATAATCGCCCTGAAAACGCAATTTGTGCGCGACCCCTGGAATATTTTTGATTTCCTTATCGTTGGCATATCTTTTGTGCCGGCTGTGGGCTGGCTGACGGTGCTGCGCTCCATGCGGGTGCTGCGGGTGTTGCGCCTGATTTCGGGCATACCGAGACTGCGCATCATTGTGCAATCCCTGTTACTCTCCCTGCCGAGCATCGGCTGGATTTCCCTGCTCATGATCGTGCTTTTCTACACCTTTGCGGTCATGGCCACCAAACTCTTCGGCGCTGCCTTCCCCGAGTGGTTCGGCTCCCTCGGGGCAACCTTCTTCACGCTTTTCCAGGTAATGACACTGGAAAGCTGGGCCATGGGCATTGCACGCCCCGTTATGGAAACATTTCCTTACGCCTATCTGTTCTTTATCCCCTATGTGCTTCTCTCCGCATTTATTGTTCTCAACGTATTCATCGCCATCATTATCGGTGGCATGGACGACGCCCGAGCCCAACAGAAAGAAGAGGACAAAAAACAGATTGGAAACGATCTGCACAAAGAATTAACGGTTCTCCGGGAGCAGATGGAGAAGGTAGAGGCACTCCTGCGTGCGCAGGAGGATAAACGGTCATAGCCCCAGCGGCACTATAATAAAGGAGATTGACATGTTCAGAATAATCGTGCCGGCCATATGCTGTATGCTTGTAACAGTTTCAGCAGTCCATGCCGGGGAAAAAATACGGGTTAATAATACTTCAGGTCGTGACGTTTGTGAGTTCTACATCAGTGCCCATGAAGAGAATGACTGGGGTGATGATCTGTTTGAAAATCTTGATCGCTGCATCCACCATGGTGAATATGCCGAGGTAATCTGGCCGGAGCAAGGCAATCCGAATCTCTTATATGACGTTCGTTATGTCTTCAGAAATGGAGAAGAAGAAGTCTATGAAAATAACCGCATATTCGCTGGTGGCGTTACTGTTTTTAACTTTAGTCGCTGATGCAAAAACCGGCAGCTTTTACGCTGTCACTGATGCTGTGTACAAGGGCAACGGCTCGCAGAAGTATCCTGTATTCAGCGGCGGCAATGCGGCGGCGGCGAAAGAGATTAATAGCGTTGTGGAAAAGATTGTCCCCGCTTTCATGCAAAGGGAACGAGACTCCTATAAGGAGGATATCTATGTCAAAAGTGATTATCAGGTTACCTATAATTATGAAGATTATCTGAGCATTGTCTTTTCCTTCGAATATGGCCTTGAAGGCTGGCCGCAGAACCTCGAGCGTGGATATGTATTCGACAGCAAGACGGGCAGAGTGCTGCATGCCAAGGATTTGCATGTCACTGCCTCTGCTATAAAGAACAAGCTGCACATTATGTCCAATGTGAAAGATATTCCCCTAGACGCCAACTTGAAACTCAATGCCGTTCCGAACAATTTCTATTATGACAACGGGTTCAACCTGCATTTTATTTTTGACAAAGGCAGCATCGCTCCAGAAGCCTATGGCATTATTGATTTGAATATGGACGCATACTGACAGACTTGTAAACAACAATACCGTTGTTCAAGATACCTTAATGAGGAGAGATACCATGAAAAAATGCATCACCACGCTTTGTCTCGTCGCCTGTCTTGCGCTGGCACACCAGGCCCTTGCCGCACCCCAGACTTTCGGCCCGGACTTCGCACGCTTCTCGGTTGATGTGCCCAACGGCTGGACAGCCAAGTCCAACGACGGCGGCTGCCAGATCACATCTGGAGATGGAGGGTCTTCCCTGAGTATTCAGGTGCACAAAAACGGCGGCAAGAGTGCCACCGAGCTGGCCAAGGCCATTGGTGAGCAGATGGGTGGCAAGGTCGTGAAGATGGAAGAAAATGCGCCCAACCAGACGAACCTGTATTGTGAGTTGGACGGCGTGCGCGTTGCTGTGATGATAACCGTTGACGGGGATCAGTTCGTGGCCCTGACCATGGCCGGTTCAGACACGGAAACCATGCAAAAAATTGCTGCTTCCCTAGCTGATGCAAAGTAGTCGGTTGCACATGGATGGCTGGCAAAGGACCTTTATGCAAGCAATATACGCTGCACAGGAGGAAAAAAAATGAAACAGACTTTGCTGGTCGTACTGAGCCTTGCCTATCTGACGGTGTTCACCGGCTGTGTTCCCCCGCCGCCTCACGATCACTATGATGATGGATACCACCACACCACTGTGAACGTGACCCGCAATTATAACAGACAGGTGCATCGGGAACGACATGTGGAACGCCATCCAGTGCACAACGTGCCGCGTGCTAAACCACATCATAATGACCGCCGTCATGTGCGGCACAATCCTTAGTCACGAGCCAATAACGGTGTATAATGTATTTAACCCATACCTAGGAGTTACTACAGTGAAACAGCTCTCCATTGCTCTAGTTCTTGTGCTGGGGCTCGTCGCAAGTGCCATGGCAGATACTCAAACCTACGAAACAAAAGTGAGCAATTTCACCATTGATGTGCCAGACGGCTGGAAGGGGAAAGCTATTCCGGACGGATGTGCTGTGGAATCCGCAGATGGTGCAAATGCCATTACCGTGCAGTTTTTCCCTACAAATGCCATGTCTGCCATGGATGCGGCAAAGATGATGGCCAAATCCGCCCAGATGAACATCACCTCTGAAAAATCTGAGGGCGGTGCCGTCTTTCTTGACGGCGACAAAAACGGAACGCCCATGGGCGTGCTGATGGTCAAGACCGAAAAGGTCCTCATGGCCGTGCTGCTTGCCGGCAAAGACCGTGAGACCATGATGCAGATTTATAATACCATCAAAAGTAAATAGCCCCGACTGACATCAGGTACACGATTCACTGTAAAATTCACCCTTAAGGGTGATGCCTAAAATGTGGAAATTGTCTACAAAACAGTTTCAAAAAACATGGAGGTTGCATATGCAAAAAGTGTTGATGACACTGCTGGCTGCCGTATTTCTCTGCACACCCGTTGCGAGCTTCGCTGCCGAAGAAACTGACATGGCAAAAATTCCCTGCAACGAATTCCTGAAATCCGGTGACAATATGGGAATAATGCTGGCCTGGATTGACGGCTATATGAGCGCCAAAAGCGATAACACCATGATGAGCGCAGCATGGATGGAGAAATTGGGCAAGCATATGGGTGCCTACTGCAACAAAAATCCCAACGCCACCATCATGAAGGCCATTGAAGATATGCCAGAATAGAAGTCTGGCCACGCAGCGTGAGTACCACAAAGGGCCGCCAGAAAAGGTGGCCCTTTATACCCCCTTAACAAAACACCAGTATGCGTACGCATCTGGGAAACACACAAAATTGGTCTATGTAATGGACCATTGTCTTTTATTGTAGCAGACAGTTGGTAAAAATGCAGATATCCCAATCGACACAGAAGACATTGCTGTTTTTCAGCGGTATATTCCTACTCTGTGTGTTGGAAACAATAGCCTACCGCACATTCGGCAACACCACCCCCGCAACAGAGACGCAGCACCGTTTGTCAGTACAAGAAGCCAGAAAATATATAGCAGAGCATGCAGACGTGCTTATTGTGGACTTACGGTCTCCTGCGGAGTTCGCTGCTAACCATACACCTGGGGCTATCAACATGCCCCTGTATAAGTTACGTGACATGGCACCTACACTTCCCAGTGAACGTCCTGTCCTGCTTGTGGACGTGACCAATGCCCGCACCTATCTGGGCATCAGGGTCTTACGCCGCTTGCGCCCCGATATTGTTCATATGCACTACGTCGATGGCTGGATGTGGGGAACTTTCCAGTAAGGTATTTTTCATGCCGAACAGGCAAATGCACTGCGGCAGAGATGCACCAGACAATGCCTATGCATCACGACTGCTGTTTTGCTCCTGAAAATACAACGCAACCAATGCTGTTCTGTTACTGCATTCTGTTTTACGCAGTAGCTGGCGCATGTGGCTTTTGAATGTGTTCTGGCTTATATTTAACATTGTACCAATGTCATTTGTTGAGTATCCATCAATAAGAAGACTGAGTACGTCCTGTTCTCTGTTTGAAATACCATATTTCTTTGAAAAAATTGCAATATCATTAATAGTATTCTTACTAGCTTCAACTGTATATCTTTTACTATGTCCATCATGTTTCTCTGATTGTTCCATAGTATTTTTATCATGTTGTAATATAACACAACCAGTAAGCGTCAACGCATATTGTACATGTATAGATATATAGCCAAAACTTGCTATAAGAATAAGTATAAGAAAGTAATATGGAATAATACTGATATAATGAGTTAAAATACTATCAGCGATAAGGAAGGTAAGCATGTGGCATAGCCACGGCATACAAAGAACAATACCATGTGGTAATATTTTACCAAATCCAGCACGGAACTGGCAAAAGACACATAAAAGAAAAACCAGGCCTATACCCTTTACAAGTAAGCCAAATACATACACTACCCAATAGAACACCGTGCCCTCAAGGGGCACAACAAGCAACGGGGCCAGCAGATTCACTGCAAGGCAAAACAGTAAAATACGTGAATCCACCCTGTATTTTTCCAGCCAGTACCCCGTTATAGGAAAAATCGCCCAGATATACAGATAGGCCCATGCAGGAATGTGAAAATCCCGTGCATGCATGCGGTAAAACTGCCAGTCCAGAGTGGCATTGAGCAGAAAAAACGCCAGAGATATGCCGGTCATATAGGCCAGAGTCTCATACGCCATGCGTCTTTCAGAGAATACTTTTGTGTCTCGTGGTAATGCTGATCCCCTGGGGATGGTCTTTCCATATGTCCCGCAAAAGGCCGCGCACAGTGAGGAAATTGCACAAATGCCAGCTAGGCATATCTCAATGCAGGGATGCGTACCCACTTCAGGAAAAATGGTGGGAAGTTGCCAAAAGAATACGGCTACACCGAACACACTGCCCAGGTAGAGGGCATGTTTACCGGCGTGCTCCATGACAATGTTGTCAATAAAGAGCACCAGAGGAAAGGCTCCACAAGCACAGGCCATGGCCGTAAGCCATGGTTGCATCCAGAGCATACCGGCTGGCAGCAGAAAGGCTGCGACAAGTCCTGGCATAGCGCGCAGTAAAGCTCCCCTACAACCGGTCCAGTTACGGAATATGGGCAGCAGAAAGGCGCTTCCGCCAGTCCCCAAAATGGCGCCCACCAGCAGGTAGGATGCAGGGATATCCATACTCCAGGCATCGCGGCCATCGTGGAAGCACAAGCCATGCATAATGAACACACAGACCAAGCCAAGACCGTTCAGATACCCATGTGACCACATCCAGTGTACTCTCTCAGTCATCCTTTTCATAGAATAAGTTGTATTTTTTTTTTATTTCGAAAAGTAAATCACCCATAAGGGTGAAATCACCCCTCTTTATTCACCCTTATGGGTGATAGGGACGGCTATTCTATCGAACCGCAAGAGGAATCGCGCAAAAGGATGAAATTGGGGAGGGAGGTGGGCATTTCATTCCATCGGGTGATGGTAGGCCAACAATCATAAGAGTAAACTTTTTTCAATAACACTGCCCTGCAGTCTCACCACCATGGTCTGTGGGAGATACGGCTTTTCTTTCATACTGTCTATCAATGAATGCATAGAACATGACATCCTTCACCAAAGAATGTGTTATGCTTAACAAAGAACATTTGCGGCTGCTTGTTGTTGATGATGACGAGATGAACCATATCCTTCTGCAAAACATTTTTGCAGAAGCAAAGGTACGATGCGTTGCCAGCGGAGAAGCAGCCTTGCAATGGCTTGCTGAACAGCAGGTCGACCTGATTTTGCTTGACTATCGCATGCCTGGCATGGATGGTCTCCAGGTATTGCAGCATATACGGCAAATACAAAAACTTGCCCGTATTCCCGTCATCCTCCTCACTGGCGAAATCGCGGCACAGCTGGAGGCAGAGTGTTTTGCCGCCGGTGCCACAGATTTCATCCGTAAGCCATTTGTGCCCGATGTGGTACGAGAACGCGTACACAGGATCATACACTATGAATATCTGCAACAACATTTGCAGCAGGAGGTTATACGGCAAACGCAGCTGGCAAAAAACCGGCTTGTGGAAAGCCAGCGCATGTTCGTAAAAATGACCCAAGCTCTGGCAAAAACCATTGATGCAAAAGATAGGTATACGCACGGTCATTCTGAACGTGTCGCCGATTATGCGCAGCGCATTGCGCAATGCTGTGGAGAACCAAGAGAACTGCAAGAGAAGATTTATTATGCAGGACTACTGCACGACATTGGCAAAATAGGCATTTCTGCAGATATCATCAACAAAACCACAAAACTGAGTGATGAAGAATACAAAGCAATGCAGTCCCATACAATCATTGGGGCAAATATTCTGCAACGTATTGATGTGTTTCCCGAGCTTGCCCAAGGTGCACGCTACCACCATGAACGTTACGACGGGCATGGGTACCCGCAGGGGCTCAATGGTGAGGACATCCCCAAGCTTGCTAGAATTCTGGCCGTTGCCGATGCCTATGACGCCATGACATCCAATCGGAGTTACCGCAATATCCTACCGCAAGAGAGGGTGCGCAACGAACTGACGCAGGAGCGAGGACGACAATTTGATCCCCGATATGCAGACGTCATGATAGCTCTAATTGATACCGACAGGAACTACCGTATGCGTGAGGCTGAACGTCAGCCGGATGTTGAAGAGCTCTAGGTGCTGCCGTGACTATCATATCTTTTCTCAAAAAATTCCAATGGGTGTTACTATCTGCCACGACTGGCATGCTCTTGATTGCCATCATTGTAACTATCCTCCAGTTCGAGGCAACCCTTGAACCTCCCCGCCCAAAAATCGGATTTATCATTCTAGGCGATATTACCCAACCGGGCTGGAATGCCTCTCAATACCAGGGCATCAGTGAAGCGTGTCGCGATGTTGGCATAGAACTGCTTGTGCGTGACAAGGTGCAGGAAAATAGCGGACAGTGCCCCGCAGCCATACAAGAACTGGTCGCCCAGGGATGTGGCATGATTTTCCTTTGCAGCTATGCCTATTCTGCGGAAGCGCGGGGCATAGTGGAAAAGATGCCGCATATCGCTTTTGCTACCAATTCGGCAGAGGTGCATACGCGAAACATGACAGCATATTTTGTTCGCATGTATCAGGGCCGCTATCTGGCAGGGGCCCTCGCCGGTATGCGCACCAAAAGCAATGTCATCGGCTATGTAGCAGCCATCCCCAATACGGAAGTCAACAGGGGCATCAATGCCTTCACGCTCGGCGTCCAGGCAACCAACCCTGCCGCAAAAGTTGTTGTTGCCTGGACTGGCGCATGGGAAGCCCCTGAGAAAGAAACCGCAAACGCCAAACGCCTCATCAATGAGGCAGGAGCGGATGTTCTTACCTACCACCAGGACGATCAAGCTGTGCCGGACACGGCAGAAGCGGCAGGCGTCTATTTTATCGGTTACAATACAACTTTGCGAGGATACTCCGAACGCAATCTTGCCTCTGTGCTGTGCCGATGGGACGTGTACTATCGCGACATCCTCCAGCGTTTCCTGAAAGGAGAACTCAATTCTGTAAAAAACCATTGGTTGGGCATAGACAGAGGGGTTGTCTTTCTTACAGATTTCTCGCCAGCCGTCACGCCGCACATGCGCTCCCGCATTGCAGAACTGCGGGAACAGCTTGTGCATAACAAACTGATCTTTTCGGGACAGATCCATGACAACAAGGGCACGCTGCGATGCGCTGCCGGCGAAGCCATCAGCGACGACACTCTGTTGGAAAAAATAGACTGGCAAGTAGAAGGAGTAAAAATACTTGAGTAGTGATCAGGCATACGATCTGAAAAAAATTATCCTTCAGATTGTTAACCTTATATCCATTCTTCTGCTGGTAGGCATGCTTGCACACAATAAGGTGGCAAAAGTGCTGAATACATCGATGGAGCACCATGTTACTCGGCAGGCCATGGTCTTTTCTATCATGGCTGAAGAACGTTTTGACCGCGAACTGGCTTCATTGCGTTTGGCAGCAGAATATCTGGAACCCTATGGAACACAGGAACGAAAAAAATTCTTCCAAATCAGGGCAAAGGCGCTGCGCGGGGGTATTTCCATCGGGCTCATGAACCTAGACGGCAGCTCCATATACGGCGAGGCGCTCTCAGAACGCGATTTTCCACGCCTACCTATGGCATATCGCGGCGTGAGCGTGGTTGATTACTGTCCATACAAAGGTTTGGTCTTTGTCGTGCCCATATACAATGGCGGCAATGTATCATCCATAACATACCGACTCTATGACGATGCCTTGCTTGTCGACCACTTCGGATTTGCCGAGTATAATGAAGACTATCGCCTGCTTATTCAAGATCGCAGCGGCAAAATAATCATACCCTACAAAAATTTGGGTGCTGCGGACAGGCTTTTTTTTAACGAACAGAACATCAGAAACGGATACGAGCACATACGTGAAAAGCTCACCTTCAGCCGCGCAGCCGCAGTTTATGCCGATGGAGCTGAAGGAAGGTTTTTCCTTTTTAGTGCAGACTTACCCCGAACCAACTGTTCCCTCGTTGGCTATGTTCCTTGGGAGGTCGTTGCCGGAGGCATTTCACGCATACACAATCTGTTGCTGCGCGTGGGTTTTCTGGTACTGCTGTTGTTTGGCGTCGTTTCAGTCACGTTGCTTGTCATGCAAAAAAAGGCTGTTGAGGGCGAACAGCTCATCCTTGAAAAGGAATTGGCCGAAAAGGCAAATCGAACAAAAAGCCTCTTCCTTGCTAATATGAGCCACGAAATACGCACGCCAATCAATACAATCCTTGGCATGAACGAAATGATCTTGCGGGAGGGAAAACCCCCCAGCATTCTTGCCTATGCGCACAACATTCAGCGCGCTGGCACGCTGCTGCTCTCCCTCATCAACGATGTGCTGGATTTTTCACGCATAGAAAACGGCAAACTGGAAATTGTCACCGCTCACTATCGCCTGTCGCGTATGCTCAATGATATATTGCTGGTAGTACGCCCCCGGGCCGAAAAAAAAGGGCTCGCATTGCACATTGCTGTAGACGAAACCATCCCTGATACCCTGCAGGGCGATGCCGTACGCGTGCAGCAGATCATGGTCAACCTGCTTACCAATGCAATAAAATATACGCAGACTGGTCATGTTGACATGCATGTTTCCCATGAAAAAAACGAAGGGAATATCGCATGGCTGCGCTTTACCGTCAGCGATACCGGCATTGGCATTCGGCAGGAGGACATGAAGAGACTTTTCAGCAGTTTTGAACGTCTTGACCTTGAAAATACCCGCACCATAGAGGGTACCGGTCTCGGCCTTGCCATCACCCGTGACCTTGTGACGCGCATGGGCGGTGCCATAAGCGTTGAAAGTACGTATGGTCAAGGCAGCACCTTTACCATACACTTACCACAGGAGGTTGTAGATGCAGCGACCATTGGCAGTCTGGATGCAATCATGCAGGCAGCGTCCCACGATATGGTCGGGTACACCGGCGTAAGCTTTACAGCTCCGGATGCACGCATTCTTGTGGTGGATGACAATGAAATGAACCTGCTTGTGATAACAAGCCTGCTCAAAGATACGCACATACAGGTGGATACCTGCCAAAGCGGCCAGGAGGCGCTGGAGCGGCTTACCATCAACCGCTATGACGCCGTACTGTTAGATCAGATGATGCCCAAGATGGACGGGGTGGAAACCCTGCATCGTGCGACCCAATTACCAAATGCCACAGAAACGCCCTTTATTGTATTCACGGCAGATGTCACTGCCGGAACGCGGGAGAGACTGCTTAAAGAGGGTTTTTCCGAATATCTGGGCAAACCGGTGAAACCGCAGCAGCTGGAGAAGGTGCTTGCAGCGCTGCTTCCCAGTGAAAAAATACGGCCGGCACCCAACATGCCACAGCCAGCTGCGCCCGCAAGCAGTGCAGCTCCCGGCATGACAGAACTTGAAGCGCTAGCAGAACTCAATGAGGAACTCGGCCTCAGCTTTAGCGGCGGCCAACATGATCTTTATGCAAAACTTGCGCAGGCATTCTGCAACCTACATGCCTCAAAAAAACAGCAGATCGCAGAAGCCTTTACACAACAAGACTGGAAAACTTACGGCGTGCATGTTCATGCGCTGAAATCCTCCTCGCTCTCCATCGGCGGTCAACGCTGTTCCGCAGCGGCAAAAGCTCTGGAAGCCGCAGCCAATTGCTGCCTTGCAGAAACATCTTCCCATGAGGAGCGGCAAGAGGCGCTCGCATATATCCGCCAGCAGCACGCAACTGTTCTGCGCCTGTACGACGATCTCGTGGTGCTGCTGAACAGCAAGTTCACAATGCCAGTGTAATCTCGCTTTGCCTACAACCCTGCACCGGCATCCCGCGCGGTCCTGAGCGCCTCGGGCTGCTGGGACAGGGGAATGTCGTTGGTTCCTGCTGTCACGGTGCCCATCCACTGCATACCTGTGAACGTACACATTTTCTTAAATATCATCTCCAGCCCTTCACGCCCGTCACGGTCAGAAGGCTGGCCGCTGGTCATGACAAGCATGGCCTTCTTGCCGGCAAAGGCACTTTCTTCCGCTGCAACGTTAAAAGGAAGTGCAAAAAAACGGTCAACCGTATTCTTGAGTGGCCCCGCCAAATTCCACCAGTACATAGGCGTAGCAAAAATAAGCACATCTGCCGCCCGTACCGTGTCAAGCACCTCCGGCATAGCATCTTTCTGAACACAGCCTGCAGCCTTAGGCTTCTTGCAGGCCATGCATCCCTTGCAGGGACGAATATCCATACCCGCCAGATCAATACGCAGAGTCTCATGCCCTGCTTCCCGGGCACCATCCAGCACTTCTTCGAGCAATGTAGCCGTATTGCCTTTTTTATGAGGGCCACCAAACAGGGCACATATTTTCATTGTATGCTCCTACTGTGGCATATGTCATGCCGCTATTATTCAAACACCAGATCATCTTCAGCAAGAGTGGCCACCATGACGGCCTTGATGGTATGCAGGCGGTTTTCCGCCTCATCAAAGACCACGCTGTTCGGAGATTCAAACACTTCATCGGTCACTTCCATGCTGTCTATGCCGAAACTCTGGAATATCTCCTCACCAATAGTCGTCTCGCGATTGTGGAAACTAGGCAGGCAGTGCAGGAACTTGCATGATGCTGCATTACCGGTCATGTCCATGACCTCGCTGGTCACTCGATAGGGCGTAAGCAGGGCAATGCGTTCCTTCCAGACGGCATCAGGCTCACCCATGGAAACCCACACATCTGTGGACAGAAAATCACAACCGCGCACTCCCTCACGCACGTCTTCCGTACGGGTAATACGCGCCCCTGTGTGTCTGGCTATATTGCAGGCTTTCTCGTACACCGCGTCTGACGTCCACAGGGCACGTGGTGCCACAGAGCGAAAATCCAACCCGAGCATGGCCGAACCCAGCATGTAGGAATTTCCCATATTGTAACGGGCGTCCCCCAGATAGGCAAAAACTTGCTCGTTGAGCGGTCTGGCACAGTGCTCACGCATGGTCAGCATATCTGCCAGAAGCTGGGTGGGGTGCCACTCATTGGTCAGGCCGTTCCACACGGGCACATCCGCATGAATGGCAAGGGCCTCCACGCGTGCCTGCTCAAAGCCCCGATATTCGATGCCGTCGTAAAAACGTGAAAGTACCCGTGCCGTGTCTGCCAGAGATTCCTTCTTGCCCATCTGCGAACCCGAAGGCCCCAGATAGGTAACACACGCCCCCTGATCATAGGCGGCCACCTCAAAAGAACAACGTGTGCGAGTGGAATCCTTTTCAAACAGGATGACAATATTTCTACCTTTGAGAAACTGGGGCTCACGACGGGCTTTTTTGGCCTGTTTGAGATTGCCTGCCAGATCCAGCAGATAGATGAGATCTTGTGGCGTAAAATCGCTTTCCTTCAGAAAATCCCTCTTATACAGTCGATTGCTCATGTGCAGCTCTGCTTCTCGTAGTTGGGCTCCGGCGGAATGTCGGGCTTATTTATAGTATGGTTGCTATAGCATCCGGATCATGCCAATTTCATCGCAGCAGTAAAATTTGGGGCACTTACTACATTCTACCCAAACACTGGGAGGCATATCTTCCCTCTTGAATTCGCCGAAACCGCATTGCGCAAAGAAAGGCGCAGCCAGGGTAAACACAAAAACCCTGGGCAAACCAAGCTGACGGCAGCGGTCCACCAGAGCATCTACAAGGCGTCCACCAAAGCCCTGCCCCTGGCAGGAGGCATGCACCGCCACGGAACGTATCTCAGCCAAATCCTCCCAGAGCACATGCACAGCGCCGCAGGCCACCACCACCTCATGCCTACCAACAGCGGCAGGTGCTGTAGCGACCATGTAATCCTGAATATGCAGATACAGATACTGCGGCCCGCGCGCCAGCATGACATTGGCGGAGGCATAATGATTGATGAGCGCTGACATGCCATGCACGTCCTGCACTGTAGCCGGACGGATTACCAGTGTAGAAAGATCCCCCACATGGACATCGGGGATTGTGGTTTGCTGGTGCACACCAAAACGCGGAACGGCAATAGGCATCGCGTGGGCCTCATTTCTTTGGATTTGATAGCGGAGAAAGCGGATGCAATCATACACCGCACTCACCCCGTCCGAAATCATAAAAAAAGATATTTATAAGAAATACCATTGAGCCGCAAGATTTTTTCTCTGTATGGTAACTGCGGACACCTGGACTACTATTCCGGGACAGCCCTTTCAGGGGCATTGGCAGGCGCACATAAAAAATGCTACAAACGCCTGGCATACAGGAGTTTTGCCATGCTGCCTTTTCGCCTTGCGCTTATACTAGTCTGCGCCCTCATGCTTACCGCCTGCGGCGGCAAACAAAATACCCACGAACAATTCCCCGCCTCTGCCACACAGCTGGAAGACCTGCGCCGTTTCCCGCAAAATCTTGACATCTACGCCAAAGCCGCCAGGCCTGACCAGCCGCTTCTTTCACAAGAGGAACAGTTCGCCCAGGCGGCACGCTTCAGACATAAACTGTTTGGCCCTTGGGACATGCCCAAAACTTCCATTCGCAAACGGGATGTAGCCGCCGCCTTTGGCAAGGCACGGGGCTATAAGCATGACGACGTGCGCTGGACACAGCCGGAATGGAATGCCATGAAAACCAATGCCGCACTTGCCACCTTTCCCTCGCGCAACCAGGCGGCCATAACAATCCACAACGCCGACCTGCGTGAACTGCCTACCAGAGAACGGCGTTTCACTGAACCGACCTCCGACCCGCATGCCAACCCCTTTGACTATTTCCAGTATTCCCGTCTGCCTGTGGGCACGCCCGTGCTTATCGCCCACACCAGCCGTGACGGACGCTGGCACTATGTGGAATGCCCGGTGGCCGGTGGCTGGGTTGCCGCCGAGGATCTGGCGCCCATCAGCGAAGATTTGCAGCAAAGCTATCGCAACAGTGCCCTTGCAGCACTGCTGCGTGACAAGGTGACACTTACCACCCCTGCAGGCATCGTCACGGCCGACATAGGCACCCTGCTACCCTTGCAGAACAACACAGGGGGAGCATTGCAGGCGCTCCTGCCCGTGCGCGGGGCAGACGGATGGGCCAGCCTAGCCCCGGTCACGCTTTCCAGTGCAGACGCCGTGGCTTGGCCCCTGCGCATGACGCCCCGCAACGTGGCTAAAGTGGGAAATGTAATCATGGGTCAGCCTTACGCTTGGGGTGGCATGTTTGGCGACAGAGACTGTTCTGCCCTGACCCGGGAGCTGTTCACGCCTTTCGCCATCTGGTTGCCCCGCAATTCCGTGGCTCAGGCACGCGTGGGCAGTATTGTACCTCTGGAGCATCTGAGCGCACAAGAAAAAGAGGCCTGCATTCTGCGGCAGGGCGTGCCCTTTTTGAGCCTTGTGGGCATGCGTGGCCACATCATGCTCTATGTGGGCAACTACAAGGGGCGGGCTGCCATTTTTCACGACGTATGGGTACCATTGAAGGAGAGGACGACAACGCCCGCCATGTCATCGGCAAAGCCGTGGTCACCTCCATTACGCCAGGGGCTGAACTAAAAAACCTGTACCGTCCCGTCACCTTTGTGGACAGGTTGCGCACTCTTAACACACCGGCGGACACCCTGAGGTGAAACTGCTGCACCATGTGACAACGGCAGAGGATGCCGGCTTACGGCTCGACCGCGTTCTCTGCAGTCTTGCACCTAATGAATCCCGCGCGGCACTGCAGAAGGCCATCCATGCCGGGAACTGCTGTGTCGATGACATTCCGGTAACCAGCCCAAACATGCGGCTCCACCCGGGGCAGGCACTTGCATTGCGCATGCCGGACACAGCAACGTCTCTACAGGCCGAGGCAGGACATGTTGAACTGCTCTGGCAAGATGCGCATCTCATTGTGTGCAACAAGCCCGCAGGGCTGACGGTACACCCCTGTCCTTCCTGCCCGGAACATACCCTTGTACAACGTCTTCTGGCGCACATACCAGAACTGAGGGCAATGGAAGGGCTACGGCCCGGCATTGTGCACAGGCTGGACAAGAATACCAGCGGCCTCATGGTTGTGGCACTGACTGAAGCCGACAGACTGGCCCTCAGCACCGCCTTTGCGCGCCGGGAAGTGCACAAGGAATACCTGGCACTGGTCAGCGGCACTCCGCCTCCTGAGGGATGCTGCACCGAACCGCTGGGCCGCAGTGCCACATCCAGAATAAAAATGGCCATTGTACCGGAATCACGCGGAGGACGTGCTGCCCATACACAATGGCGACGCCTGTGGGCGGCACCGGATGGACGTTTTTCCCTCCTTGCTGTGCGTATCCTCACAGGGCGTACGCATCAGATCCGTGTGCATATGGCCCATCTTGGCTATCCTTTGCTGGGCGATACAGTTTACGCCCCCAGGGTATTACAGGCCATGGCCCCCCGACAGATGCTACATGCCTGGCACCTCAGCTTTACACATCCTGCCACCGGCGCAGCCATGCAGTTCAACTGCGCCCCGCCTCCAGACATGACAGAAACCGTGGTAAAAAACTGCCGCCGCATGCAGCGCGTTGTGGTGACAGGCAACCCGGGATGTGGCAAATCCCTGTTCACACAGCGTATGGAGCTCCTGGGTGTTCCCAGCATCAGTGCAGACCATGTGGTGGCAGAGCTCTATGCCAAAGGGGGAGAAGCTGTGCAGTGGATACGCCGCCTGGGTGATGATCTGCTCACCGCTGCAGGCGCAGTGGACAAGGCTGCCCTGCTTACGGCCATGCGCAACAAACCCGACCTGAAACGTGAGGTGGAACGTATTGTCCATGCCCTGACACGGCAGGCCATTGATAATTTTTGGGCACAGCAGGAAGCCAGCGGAGCATCCCTGGCCGTGGCAGAAGTGCCGCTCTACTTTGAGACCGGTTGGCGCGAAGCCTTTACGCCAAGACCGTTCGTTGTGGGTGTGCGCTGTCCTTTGGCCCTGCGTACGCAACGATTGCAAGCCAACCGGTGCTGGAGCCAGGAGACCATATCAACTATTGAAGGCTGGCAATGGCCAGAAGAACGCAAGCTGGCCGCTTGTGACATGGTTGTGGACAATACGGGCACACAGGCACAGTTGCACGCCCAAGCCGAAAATCTGTTGGCACAGCTCGCCGCACGAAAAAAATCATCCGAAACTGCCCTGCGCGACCACCTTTCCGCGTTGTGGGCGCAGCCAGACGCCTCTAACGCATCTTGACGTTGGGCAGCACAATACCTACGATATATAAAATATGTATTTCACTGCGTACCAGCCATGGTGCAACCATGCCCACAGCCAAGATTCCCAAAACCAATGCCGCACGTCTACTGGAAACACTGGGCATTCCCTTTGAACTCCACATGGCGGAAGTGGACAGCAGCGACCTGTCGGCCGTCACCATGGCGCATAAGCTGCATGCAGACCCCGCCTGTGTTTTCAAAACGCTGGTGGTCCGGGGCGACAGAACGGGTGTGCTCATGGCCTGCATTCCAGCGGCTGCCGAACTGAACCTCAAGGCTCTGGCCCTTGCCTCGGGCAACAAACATGTAGAAATGGTGTCCCTCAAGGAAGTGCAGCCTCTCACCGGCTATGTGCGCGGTGGCTGCTCCCCCTTGGCAGCCAAAAAGGCATATCCTGTCTTTGTGGATGAAAGTGCCATTCTTGAACAACGTATCTATGTCAGCGCAGGGCACCGCGGTGTTCAGCTCAGGCTTGCACCTGATGACCTGCTGCGTGCCGTTCAAGGCAGTTACGCAGCGCTCACGCGCCTATAGCCCATACGGCTAGCAAATGCCTGAAGGAAGAATCATGCGCATATCCCTCATAGAACGAATTTTCCATGTAGAACAGCGCGGGAGCACAATCCGTCGGGAACTCCTGGCCGGGCAAACCAGCTTTATGGCCATGTGTTACGTCATCTTTGTAGTGCCGGGCATGCTGGCAGATGCGGGCATGCCCAAGGATGCCGCCGTAGCCGCTACCATCTGGGTGACCATTCTCGCCACACTGCTCATGGGTTTCTGGGCACGCTTTCCCGTGGCAGTAGCACCGGGCCTGGGCATCAGCGCATTTTTTGCCTACTACATTTGCGGTCCTGCGGGCTACGACTGGCGAACAGGGCTTGGTGCCGTCTTTATTTCCGGAGTGATCTTTTTGCTGCTTACGCTGACCAAAGTACGCCAGATGATCATTGACGCCGTGCCCATGGACCTCAAGTACGCCATCGTAGTGGGCATAGGAGCCTTCATCGCCTTTATTGGCATGAAGAACTGCGGCATTGTGGCAGGGGATGCCGCAACATTCGTGACTCTGGGCAATCTTGCAGCCCCCCAGACCCTGCTGGCCGTGTGCGGCATATTCCTCACAGGAGCATTACTGGCACTGCGCGTGCCCGGCAGCATGGTTATCAGCATTGTCATCATAAGCGCGCTGGGCATAGCCCTGGGCATTTCACAACCTCCACAGGATAATTTCTTCAGCCCGATACCGCCCCTTCCAATGGATGTCATCGGACAGCTGGACATCAAAGACGCACTGGCACACGGCCTGTTTTCCATTATCTTCACCCTGACAATGGTGGATCTGTTTGACAACATGGGCGTACTCATCGGACTTTCACAGAAAGCCGGATTCATTCACAAAGACGGCCATATCGAAAACCTGGATAAGGCCCTCGTCACCGACTCCATTGCTACCATGACCAGCGCAGTCATGGGTGCCACTACTGCTACCAGTTATCTGGAATGCGCCACCGGCGTGATAGAAGGCGGTCGTACAGGCCTGACGGCAGTGACCATCGCTGTCCTGTTCTTTCTGACGCTCTTCTTCACCCCCCTAGTGGCACTGGTGCCCTCTTATGCCACAGCCCCAGTGCTTATTATTGTGGGTGCCATGATGATGCAGGAAGTGGCAAAGATCCGCTTTCAGGAATTTACAGTAGCTCTGCCAGCTTTTCTGACTATCATCTCCATGCCGCTGACCTTCAACATCGCCACCGGATTCGGCTTTGGTTTTGTGAGTTGGGTTGGCCTGAGAGCGCTCACCGGACGTTTTCGGGAAATGCATGGCATTATGCTTATCATTGCTCTCTGCTTTGCCGTGAACTTTGCCCTGCGTCTTCAATGAATATCCCCGTGACAGTGGCAGACGAAGAGTATAGCAAATAACACGTATCAATAACTGAGGTGCCCCATGTGGACAGTGCTAGCGCTTGTGATCACTCTGGCCGCGGCTTCAGGCTTTGCCATTTTTGTACACCGTGCCCTGCGTAATACGCCCTATGAGGGCCGCACCTTTGGCTGCGGTGCCGGCTACCAGCCAAAACGCCGTGACCTGGAGACAACTCACTGAAAAAACGTCTTCCCACCGTATAATCTATCTGAGACATGATGTCGCAAACAAAAGAAAAACCGCAGCATCTAACGGGGGACTGCTACGGTTCTTTTTGTAATATCTAACGCCGTTTCCAGGCAAAAAATGCGGGCACAAGCAAAAGCATGGCCCCTGCCAATGCCAAGGGTGAGGCCAGGCACACACCGTCAAACCCCAGCGGAACAACCAAAAAAAGTGCCGCTGCGCAACGCATGACCAGCTCAAGCAAACCTGAAGCCGTGGTAATCACACTCTTGCCGAGGCCCTGAAGGGCGTTGCGTAAAACAAACATCAACGCAAGCAGCCAATAGAGCCCGCACTGAATCTGCAAAAGCCGCTGGCCAAGAGTCACCACGACTTCCTGCCCATCCCCCACAAAAACACGCAGAAGCGGTGCTCCCAAGGTAATGCAGAATGCAGCGGCCATAAAGGCATAGACAACAGCCACAAGGCTGGCATCGCGCACGCCCTGGCACACGCGCGCTGGCAAGCCTGCCCCGATGTTCTGGCCTACATAGGTTGCCACGGCCCTGCCAATGCTGACAAGCGGCATGACGGCAATGGCGTCTACCCGCGCAACGGATGTACAGGCGGCCACGGCCGATGCTCCCAGGCCGTTGAGAGCTGTTTGCAGCACAAGAAAACCCACATTGATCACGGCACCTTGCAACCCCATTGGCAGGCCAAGTGCCAGATGCCTGCGAAAGATAGGCCAGGTGAGATAACGCCAGTCATTGCCATGGGGCCGCAGTTCAGGAATATGTCTCCATATGTGAATGCCGCAGAGCACGGCAGATATGCCCAGCGATGTTATTGTGGCCCAGGCTGCGCCGGCAGTGCCCAGGTTAAAACCAAGAATGAACAAAAAATCCAATCCAATATTCAACACGCAGGTCAGCACAAGAAAGACCAGTGGCGTGCGGCTGTCACCCAGAGCAGTGATACTGGAGGAAAAGATGTTGTAAAAGACCATAGTGCCACCGCCCAGCAATGTGACAGACAAATAGGCGACGGCCGGCGCAAAGGCCTCTTGGGGGGCATTGGTCCAGCGCAGGGCGGACTCAGTCACGAGTGAACTTACGGCCAGCAGCACTGAAAGCAGAATGCCAAGCACAAGGCTTGCACAAAAAGCACGGCGCAGTCCGGGTCTGTTGCCAGCACCATAAAGCTGTGAACAAAAAATGGAGAAGCCCTGTGCCAAGCCAATAACAAGGCCCATGAACATAAAGCCTATGGGTCCGGTAAGACCAACACCGGCTAGAGCCTCTACGCCAAGAATCCGCCCCACGATGATCATGTCTGCCATTGAGTACAAAAGCTGGAACATATTGCCAAGCATCATGGGCAGGGCAAAGACAATAATGAGCCGCATGGGACGGCCTGCAGTGAGCTGTGTTGCCATAGCATAGATGCCCGCCGTAAGCTCCCATGCATATCTCGCCTAGGAAGCTAGTCGGCGGGCAGTAAGCTACTCTCTTGAATACGTTAGTACACCCACTTTGTGCCGTCATAATGGATGAGTTCACTAACCCCGCGAGACTTCAGCTCAAGACAATCCGTGCTCTCAAGGGCTGCTTTCTTGGTCGCACCACGGCATTCCAAGGTGCGTTCCACATAGCGCACATAGCCCACATACTGCCCCTGCCCGGATGTGCTCGGGTTCATGGAGGTGCTCACCTTGTTTTCGTCGATGTCAATATAGGTGGCCAAATACTGCTTACCGTGCTTGCGTACCTTTTTGGCTCCCTTGTTGGGTACTATTGTACGGGCGGCCTGAGCCACAAGTTTATGGCCTACTTTGTCCAAATCTGCTGCAATCTGGGCATCCGCGCTGACGGCGCTGGAGGCCGCCGTACCGCCATTTTTGGCAGCAGTACAGCCACATACGATGAAACATAACATGAGAACAGGCAACATCAATTTCATATAAACTCTCCTTGAATTTTACATGCCACGCATGTCTTGAAAATTTTTAGAAATGATATCTATCCTGTTATGTGACAAAAATCTAGTTGTTATATACAGTACGATGTGGCACATGTATCTTCTTACATCCCCTTGCCCAAACGAGTAGTTTTGTATCAATGACATCATATAAAACGACGCTGTCGTCCTCGGGCGAAGACCGTCTCTGGACTGCTGACTATCTAAAAATTCTGGCAACGAATTTTACGGCTTCGTTTGCCTTTTATCTTGTCACTCCCCTGCTGCCCCTTTTCCTGAGCGAAACCTTTGCCGCACCCAAGGACGTTATCGGTCTGGCCCTTTCCGGCTACGCCGTCATGGCCATCCTAGCCCGCCCTGTGGCCGGGTGGCTGGTAGACACCTTACCACGCAAGCGGGTGCTTTTGGCCTGCATCTTCTTCAATTTTCTTTTCTTTGGCAGCTACATTCTGGCAGGTTCCCTGGCTTTCTTTGTCACCATGCGCACAATGCATGGCTGCCCTTTCGGAGCGTTCACCGTAGCCAACAATACCGCAGTCATTGACGTACTGCCGCCAAGCCGACGCAACGAAGGCATCGGCTTTTACGGCTTAAGCAACAATATCGCCATGGCTATGGCCCCCACTGTAGGCATTTATGTCTACACTGCGCTGCACGATTTCAATGTGCTGTTTATTATTGCCCTGGTGGTGGCAGCAGTGGGCTTTATGCTGGGCTGCACAGTGCACATGCGACCTCATACTCTGGCTCCAAGGGCACCAGGAAAGGTGCACCTAGGCAATTTTATTCTTCTGAACGGCTGGATGCTTGGCTGCAATATGGCTTTTTTCGGCTGCTGCTATGGGGCCTTGAGCAATTACCTCGCCATCTATGGGAAAGAAATCTTGGGCATTACCAGCGGCACAGGCACCTTTTTTTTCTTGCAGGCTATCGGTCTCATCCTCTCCAGACTGCAGGGAAACAAGTCGCTACGAAAAGGCAACTTCGTCCGCCATGCCCTGCAGGGCATACTTTTCTCTACCTGCGGATACACCCTGTTCATCGCCTGTCCAGGTTTCATGGCCTACTATGGCTCAGCCCTGCTCATCGGTCTGGGCAACGGGCATTTATGGCCTGCCTTCCAGAACATGATCCTCGGTGTCGCCCACAGTACTGAATATGGCACTGCCATGTCCACCATACTTTGTTCATGGAGCCTGGGTATCGGCCTGGGCATCTTCCTCGGCGGATTCCTGGCCGAGCACCTTGGCTATACGTTTATGTTCTGGGCAGTAGCCGTGCTGCACTGCTCAGGGCTTGGGCTGTTTGTGCTTGCCACACGCCAGTTTTACAGACAACACCTGTGCGACAGCCAAAACGATGCCAGCCTGAAGTGAACTCCAAAAACGTGGCGTAACCTCTGTGCCGGTACTTGACAGCCGACAGCGACGGGGTGAACATCCCGCCCGCATCAAGGAGGATGCCATATGCCGCACCAGCGCGTTCACAGCGCCAACGTATTCAGGACATACATATGCCTTCTTCTGCTTACGGCATGTGCCTACGCTCTGATGTATGGACCGCAGCCCATGTTTAACTGCATCGGCCAGGAGCTCGCTGTTGATCGCAGCCACATTGGCCTGCTCGTCAGCGTATACATGCTTTCCCTGAGCATTTCCCCCCTGTGCGTAGGTTTACTACTGGGGCGTACGGGAATACGACGGGCCATACTCGCCTCTTCCGCCCTCTTGGGAATAAGCGGCGCAGGAATGTATTGCGCAACATCCTTCGGGGGTCTTCTTGCAATCCGCGTATTGCAGGCCATTCTCACACCGGTGCTGCTCACCAGCGTCATGGCCTGCATTGCCGGCATGTTTCGCCATCTGGATATGAAACGGGCACTTGCCGGCTACGTGACGGCAACGCTTGTAGGCTCACTGACAGGCCGTCTTGGCGGCGGCTACAGTGCAGAAATTTTTGGCTGGCGTACCACACTTGCAGCCATCTGTGGACTGTTTTTGCTCTGCCTTGTTCTCGCACGAAGTATTCCCGAACAGGTCGGCGGTAAACCCCAGACCCACCGTATCAGTGATTATCTGACTGTGCTCAAACAAAAGGGGGTTGCCAGCCTGCTTTTTGTGGAGGCGTGCGGCATCTTTACCTTTGCTGCCATTGGCAATCTTGTGCCCCTGCGCATGGCAGAACTGGGTCGGGGTCAGTCGGAAGGGCTCATTGGCCTGATGTACCTGGGCTATTCCATTGGTCTTGTGGCTTCGCTGACTCTCAACCCGTTGCAGCGCCTGTTTGGTTCGGCCAACAACCTGCTCATTTTCGGAGGGGCGGTCTTTACTGTTTCCCTGCTCTCACTGTACCCGCCTTTGGTCTGGACGATTTTCAGCGGCTTATGGTTCATTGCCCTGGGCCAATTTATTGTCCACTCCCTGGCACCGGGTCTTATCAATCAGCTAGCCACCAAATCGGGGCAATGCGATCACGGCATGGTCAACGGCCTCTTCCTCTCCAGCTACTATTTTGGTGGTGTGCTGGGGTCGTGGCTGCCAGGCATCATCTATGCCCACTGTGGCTGGCTGGCCTGCCTTGCCTGCATGTTCGCCGTGCAGCTCACGTCTTTGCTTGTGCTTCTCCTGCGTAGGCATGGCACTGCAACAAATGCCGACGCTAACCCACACGCAGCCATTAATGCAGCCCCAGATATTCATGGCCCGCAGTAATGGTGCCTGTCCCGTCCAGAGCCACAATACTTTACACCTGCTTGCTCCAGCACCTCGACGATTTTGCACAAGGAGTATAACATCAATGGCCCAATCTCCCGCCCCATACCGTTCCCTGGCAGATATCCACGGCGCACAACGCATCTTTGTCATTGTGCTGCTGGCCTTTCTGGCTGGTTTTGGTCCCCTCTGCACCGACATGTACCTTCCGGCCCTGCCCGACATTGCACGAGATCTCGCCATCCCGGCATCAATGGCACAGGCAAGCATTGCCGCATGCCTGCTGGGCCTGGCATTAGGTCAGATTGTTATCGGGCCCATTTCGGATGGTATTGGTCGCAAAGGTATCCTGCTTGTCTCATTGATGCTGTTTACGGTCGCTTCCGTGCTTTGTGCCTATGCTCCTACTGGAGAAATATTTCTTGTGCTGCGTTTTTTACAGGGGCTCGGCGGGGCTGGCGGGGCTGTACTCTGCCGGGCGCTCAGTTGCGATTCCTTCACGGGTTCTCGGCTGACCAGCTTTATGGCCATGTTCATGGCCATTACCGGCATTGCCCCCGTAGTCGGCCCCATTGGCGGCGGTTGCATCACTACTACTGCCCTGGGCTGGCGCGGCATTTTTTTCCTGCTCACCGGCATCGGTGCGGCTCTCTGGCTTGGCTGCCGCCTGGCTATACCAGAAACTCTTGCGCCGCACCAGCGCGTGCGTGGCGGCATGGCCGCATCCTTCCGTAACATGGGGCAGCTCTTCCACCAGCGAGCCTTTCTCTGGTATACGGGAGTGCAGGGCTTCACTGCGGCAGGATTTTTCTGCTACATTTCGGCCTCTCCCTTTATCTTTATCCGTATCTACGGCTTCAGCGTGGAACAGTTCGGGCTATTCTTTAGTGCCAACGCCATGGTGCTGGTGCTCTCCTCTCTTGTAGTAGGTCAGCTGAGCGGTCGCTTTGGCGACAGAACCCTGCTGGCCATTGGCAACTTCTGTCGTGCTCTGGCCTGTCTTGCCATTTTGGCTGTGGCGATGCTGCATCCGACTTCACCCGTTCCCATGATGGCAAGCCTCATGGCTATGCTGACAGCCCAGGGTTTCACCAAGCCTACAAGCTTCACCTTGGCCATCATGGCTCAGAACGTAGGTGCAGGTGCGGCTTCCGGCATTCTTGGCGTAGTCTTCTTTATCTGTGGAGCTGCAGCTTCACCGCTGGCCGGCATTGCTGGGCCAGAAAACGCCCTGCCCCTGGGCATTATGAGCGCACTCTCCGGCCTGGGAGCATTCCTTTGCACCATCTATGGCAACCGGGCCTATACAAGGATGCACACCAAACCATCCCAAGCCCGGGATTTATTGCAGAACTGAAACGGTACCAATCCCCTTACGTCAATGCATTGTCTTGGCCTGAATATTGCATTTCCTCTTGTATAATCTACACATACAAATTATGGGGGATGACATCATGACAACCCACAACGCCCACATATCCGCTACCTCTGTAGAGTTCAGCGCATTCCGAATGGAAGTGGAACTCAATGACGGTCGCCGTGTCACCGTGCCCCTGAGTGCCTTCCCCACGCTCTCGCGGGCAACACCTTCCCAGAAAAGCAATTGGACTCTCACCGAGGAGGGTGCCTGTCTGAGTTGGCCGGAAATAGGCCAGAACATTTCCATGGATGCGATCTACCAAGCCTCGGATGGAATGACCGGGCACATGGCTATGTATGCCTGAAAACTCCAAGGGAAATGTTCACTCAGGCATTGATATGAATTTAAAAATAAATTTCAATTTACTTGACATGCTTTCCGTCCTTCGGCATGATGCGTCCATCTTTTAGTGACACGCCAACGATTCTCCATCCGTGTCATATCAGAGTGCGTCACAGTGGAGTTTCGCAAAATGTTCGAGGAGGATTCAAGCATGTTCAACCAAGAGAACGGAGTAAAATTTTTTAAAAAAGCCTGCATGGTGACCTTACTCGCCGCAGGCATGCTCATGGGCATTCAGACGGGTGCCAAAGCTATTGACTTCAAGGCTCAGGGCGAATGGCTGGTAGGTTTCGGCGTGGCCGATTCCAACTTGGTGGATAAAAGCGGTGGCAAAAAGAAAGATGCAGACGATATATTCGGTGCTGCGCAGCGTATCCGCCTGCAGGTGGACGCCGTAGCTTCCGAAGCCCTTTCTGGCACAGTGTTTTTTGAAATTGGCACCCAGTACTGGGGCGATGCCGAATTCGGCGGTGCCCTCGGTGCCGATGGTACAAACCAGATCAAAGTCAAAAATGCCTATATTGACTGGACAGTGCCCAGTACCGATCTCCAGTTTCGCATGGGCCTGCAGGCCCTTGCCATGCCCAACGCTGCCGGAGGCTCAGCCATCCTGGACGGTGACGTGGCAGCCGTGGTTGCGAACTACAAATTCAATGACAATGTCAGCCTGACCGGACTGTGGATGCGTCCTGTCAATGACAATTTTGACGGCTGGGATTCCACCGACGGCACGAAAACGAATTTTGAAAGAAATTACCTGGACAATATCGACCTCTTTGCCGTCTCCCTGCCACTGACCTTTGACGGTGTGGAAGTAACTCCCTGGGCTATGTATGGTATGATGGGTAAAAACGCACTCGATGGCTATGAGGATGACGGCCTACTTCGGTACAACGATACGCACCGAACATCTTCGCTTGATGGTGGCTGGACAACAGAGGATGGTGTTCTGTCCCACACCCTGATCAACTACCACCCCGGCTTTAATGCCGATTTGAGCAACGGATTTGGCAAGAGCAATGCCTATAGCTCTCTGTTCTGGTTTGGTCTGCCCATTTCTCTGACGCTCTGGGATCCGTTGAACATCGAATTTGAATTTGACTACGGCTATTCTGGCGGTTTCGGCTCCTATGACCTTTTCAAACGCGGCGATGTTGATTCCGTACGCGCCGACACCCGTCGCGAGGGATGGCTGGTCAAAGCTCTGGTGGAATATAAATTTGACTGGGGCGTTCCTGGCATCTTCGGCTGGTATGCGTCTGGTGACGATGGGGACATGAAAAACGGCTCCAAACGCATGCCTTCTCTCGCCGGCTCTGGTAGCTTTACCTCCTTCATGGGTTCAGCCGGGACAGACTGGTCACCCAACACCAAGGGGGGGCCATCCATCGAACAAAACATGACCTATGCCGGCACCTGGGGCGTGGGGCTGCAAGTACGTGATGTGAGCTTTATTGAAGATATGTCACATACCTTCCGTGTAGCCCTGTGGGGCGGCACTAACAGTCCGAGCATGACAAAATATTTTAATTCGCGTGAGGGCTGGAATGATGGCTATGGTGACGACGGCCCGTACATGACCACCAACGACAATCTGCTGGAATTCAATCTGGACAACACGTACCAGATGTACGAAAACTTCGCGATAAATCTGGACCTTGGCTACATTGTCAACATGTATGACACTGACACCTGGAAACGTCGCTGGATGACGGATAACGACGTGCAGAAAAAGGATGCATGGAAAGCACAGGTCACCTTCGCCTACACCTTCTAACGCCATGATGGGGTGCTGTCACTGTGTGCACGACCGCACCCGCCGCAACCCCCTGCGCGCGAGTCCTTCCCGCGCGTATACTAGCCGCCGTTTTCCTCCGAAAGCGGCGGTTTTCATATACAAAACTGCAGGCAATCAGCCCCGCTTGCAATCAGAATTCTATGCCCTTTGTAGCTGTGATGCCTTGCTGCCAGGGGTGCTTGACCTCCGTCATGGAGGTAACCAGGTCAGCGACTGCTACCAGCCACCCTGGCACATTGCGCCCGGAAAGCACAAGGTGGCATTTCTCACGACGGGCAGCATGCAGCAAAGTCTCCACGTCTTCTCGCGTCAGCAGATTCGCACAAAGGGCATAAAGGGCTTCATCCAGCAGCAGCATGTCACAATCAGCCAGCTGAACCTGTGCCCAGGAAAGCACCTTTAGTGCGGCTTGCCTATGTGCGGGTCGCTCTGCTGGATTGCGCAGAAAACCCAACCCCCCTGCAAGGAAACGATCTCCAAGCAGCCTGGACAGCATGACCTGCTCCCCCGCTTGACCGTCACGCTTCATGAACTGACCAAAGGCGACTGTCATTCCCTGACCCAAGGCCCTCAGAGCCTGACCCACGCAGGCACTGGTCTTGCCCTTTCCGTCGCCGGTATAGACCAAAATCATAACGACCAAATGCCAGGGAGTACCGTTCCACAGGAAGGACATTCCCCCAATGCCCCGGAAACGCGTGCTTCAAAGCCTTCGCGCAGGATCACCGCTGTCCCGCACTGGGGACAAAATGTGGTGGAACCTAACGCACTGCGCACATTGCCTATATAGACGTAGTACAGCCCTGATTCACGTCCAACGCGCCAGGCCTCTTCCAGCTTGGATAGCGGAGTTGCAGGATAATCTGCCATGCGATAGGCACCATGAAAGGCAGAGATATGCCAGGGAGTATCCGCCCCGAGCTCGTCATGAATAAAGGCTGCCAACGCCTTGAGCTCATCAATGGTGTCATTGACACCGGGAATGACCAATGTGGTCACCTCAAGCCACCAGCCCATCTCCTTGATAGCTTTAAGGTTGTCAAGAACAGGCTGCAGGCGGCCTCCACAATAGGAACGGTAAAATTCGTCGCTGAACCCCTTCAAGTCAATATTCGCTGCGCTGATGCTCGCATGCAGAGCCCGCAGGCAGTCTGCTGACATAAATCCGTTGCTTACCAGCACACTGGGAAGGCCCTTCTCCTTAGCCTGGCGTGCTGTCTGATACACAAGCTCGAAAAACACTGTAGGCTCGTTATAGGTAAAGGCCAAAGAGCGCGCACGGTTAGTCACAGCCAGTGAAATCAGTTCTTCAGGAGTAACGCGCCGGCCAGGCACCACACCGCTTTCTGGCACCTGAGATATATTACTGTTCTGACAAAAACGACAGTGAAAATTGCAGCCTGCACTGCCCACAGAAAAAATCTTCGTACCGGGCAAAAAGTGATACAAGGGTTTTTTTTCCACTGGATCCATGCCGACAGCGGTCACGACCTCATTGACCAGAGAGACTAATCCGCCCTTGAAATTGACGCGCACCCCGCAACGTCCTTTGCCTCCCTTACGCACACGGCAGCGGTGTACGCAGAGGCGGCAGCTCACAGAGCCATCGGCATTGGGTGACCAGAGCATTGCCTGCATATTACCGCCCTCCCCGTTGTTCCGTAAATGTTCGAACTGTATGCCCGTGTCTCGAGTCATGGTCATAGCCGTGGGGGCCAAACACATCGGGATAAACACGCGGCGCAATCAGCAGGGGTTCGTGCTGCTGCGCACCTGTCGGTGGAGGCGGTATCACATGGGTAATGATATCGCCTGTTACAGGATCACGCCAATGGCGAACATGCCCTCTGCTTGAAAAATGGCTGCCCTCCAAGCGTGAGGTGCCAAAGACAATATCTTCTTCCTGCATGGGTACGCCCATGTAACGTTCAGGAGAACCCGAATTTTCTAAAGGAGGCTGCGTCGATGCGGGTGACAAGGAATGCATTTGTTCACCAGGAGCAGGTGCCAGTGGTTTGATATCCCCGACGCCCTGTTGCCTGCCTTCCATAAAATAAGAATAGGGTACTGCCCCCTGTATACCGGGAGGCGATTGCAGGGAATAGCTCGATCCAGATTCCAGTGCAGGCCGCAACGGCACCGCTGTATCTTTTGATCGCGGCAAAGCAGCATCGGATGAACTGTCATGCAATGAAGATTGCCCTGTTTGTTGTGTTGTCTCAGGTGGAAGCAGCAATCGACGGGTTGTCTGCTCTGGCAGAGGTGGTGCCATGAGTGCACCGGAAGCAGGCGCACGGTATTCTTCGCTGTTGGCAGCCCAGCTTGCGCACAGCACGATCAAGCCTGCTGTGAGGCAAAAGCATACAAACACTGATATACGCATAGCAACTCCTTTTCCCCTCTGGGCTATTCTATCAGCGGCAGCCTACGGGGTCTAGGAATAAAAAGAGTCTTGGGATTTACGACGACTTGTGCTATCCATACTCATCTTCAAGGAGGCAAAAATGTCCAGCGACCGCTCCAAAGCCTACACTCAGGCAGGCGTTGATATTGCTGCGGGTAACGCCCTGGTTTCCCGCATCAAGGCTCTAGTTCAGGGCACACACACCAGGGGCGTCCTGTCAGACATTGGCGGCTTCGGCGGTCTGTTCAGACCCGATCTCAGTGGCATGAATGATCCTGTGCTTGTTTCTTCCACCGATGGAGTAGGTACCAAACTCAAGCTGGCCTTTGCCTTCCATAAGCACGATACCGTGGGCATTGATCTTGTGGCCATGAGTGCCAACGATATCCTGGTGCAGGGGGCCACTCCACTCTTTTTTCTCGACTATTTTGCTACCGGCAAACTGGATGTGGATACTGCCCATACCGTCATCAGCGGTGTAGCCGAGGGTTGCCGCCAGGCCGGTTGCGCCCTACTGGGCGGCGAAACCGCTGAAATGCCCGACATGTATGCGCCAGGCGAATACGATCTGGCCGGCTTTTGCGTAGGCATTGTGGACAATGCCAAACTGATTGACGGCTCGTCAATCCAGGTCGGAGATTCCATTGTGGGCATTGGTTCCTCCGGTCTGCACTCCAACGGGTATTCCTTGGCCAGAAAAATCCTGACTGAAAGCGGTTTGGAACCGGATTCCCCCTTCCCCGGCGAAGCCGGGGCCAGTGTTGCCGATGTGTTGCTGCGGCCGACCATCATTTATGTGGAAGCCGTGCGACAACTGCTGCGTGACATAAACGTAAAGGGTATGGCCCATATCACCGGAGGAGGCTTTTACGACAACATTCCCCGCGTTCTACCCGCCCAGGTGGAAGCTCATGTGAACTTTGGCAGCTGGACAATGCCTCCTGTCTTCACATGGCTTCAAGAAGCGGGCCATCTTTCCTGGCCGGAAATACTGCAAATCTTCAATGGCGGCATAGGCTATGTGTTAGTGCTGTCACCAGACCAGACGGAAGAAACCATCAACCGCATCCAGGCATTCAATCTGAAAGCATGGCATATCGGCAATATTGCCAGGCGGACAACGGATGATGAACAGGTGCTCGTTGCCTTTTAGCATGCTAGGAAAGTCTGACTAAAGAAAATTGAGGAATACCCGTTATATCACCATTGATGAAAAATGCCGGGCAGCATCAGCTGTCCGGCATTGGGTATCAGCATTTCCACAATACTGTGCGAGCAAATGGAATTGCAGCGCGGGATGACGTTACTGTGCCTGCCCGCGCCTTCTGTTACGCATGTTTCATATCTTCAATAAGCGCACTGAGCCGTTCTGTCTGCATCGCCAGGTCAGAAATGGCCTTGGCCGCTTCGTTCATGGCCTGTGCCGTCTGCCCAGACATTTCGTTGACCGTGGTGATGGACTGATTGATCTCCTCACTGGCGGCAGACTGTTCTTCCGAAGCCGTGGCAATGGCGCGAACCTGGTCTGCCGTGTCCTCCACATTGCGTACAATCTGCTGCAGGGCCTCGCCAGACTGCCGGGCCAGGCTGGTAGCCTGCTCCACATCACTGAGGGCTTCTTCCATACGGTTGACACTCTGCTCGGCACTGCCCTGAATGGCCGTAATAGCCTGACTCACGTCGTGGGTGGAGGCCATGGTCTTCTCGGCCAGCTTACGCACTTCGTCGGCCACAACCGCAAAGCCTCGCCCGGCCTCGCCCGCACGGGCTGCCTCAATGGCGGCATTGAGGGCCAGCAGGTTGGTCTGGTCGGCAATGTCAGAGATGACATTCATGATCTGGCTGATATTCTGCGTATGATGGTGCAGGGTACCCATGTCCTCCTTGAGTTCCATGGAGACCTTCTGCACCTGGTTGATGCTGGACATGGCATTGGTGAGGATTTTCTGCCCTTCCTCGGCATTATTGCGCGTTTCGCCGGAAACCGTAGCGGCAGAAGAGGCATTGCGAGCCACCTCCTGCACGGTTGAATTCATTTCGTTCATGGCCGTAGCGGCCTCGGACAGTCGCTGTGAAGATTCCACAGCCCCACGATCAGACTGTTCAATTTGTGCAGAAAGTTCACTGGTCGCAGCAGAGATGGCAGCGATCATGGTTTCCAGTTGTTCCGCAGCGGTGTGCATGCCTTCTGTCTTGGCGGCCTCAGCGCGACGGGTGGCCTCTTCCGCCTTGGCTGTGGCTTCCTGTGCGGCCTCCACTGCGCGCTCGGCTTCCTTGGATTTTTTCTGCGCAAGCGCCAGGGACTGCACATTTGCCTTAACCATTTTGGAGAGGGCATTACGCAGCGTGAGCAATTCCTTGTAAAAACCGGTCTCGTCAGGCACAGCCTTATAATCGCCACCGGCTACTGCATCCATAGCACCCACAAGCCGTGTCAGAGGTTTGTTGATGCTTCGAGCAATTAACAGGCCCAGACCTATGAGCAGTAAGGCTACGGCACAACATATGAGAATCATGCGCAAAATGGCATGATTGCTTTGGGTATAGATCTCCGATTCCGACTGCATTGCAACGATTTTCCAGCCACAGGAAGCCGTGCGCACCATGGCGTGCATGGCAACGCCGTCATATGCAACGGTTAAGGGGCCATCATTGGCAGAATTGAGTGTAGCCAAAGCATTGTTGGATATATCCTTACCGATAATTTTACCGGTATTGGCCGCATCCTTTGGATCACAGAGAATACGCCCCGTTTGCTCAATAAGCAGAAAACGCCCTGTATTACCAAAATTAAGCTGACGTACCATGTTTGCAAGGTTTTTCAGCGTGACGTCAATGCCCACGGTGGATACAAATTTACCTGTGGCATCGCGCACCTTGCCCACAGCCGCAATAACGGTTTCTCCTGTTGTAGAAAGATAGGCATCCACAGAGGTGATTTCTGAGGAAGAATCACGGCCGAGGGTGTACCAACCGCGCTTGCTGGAATCATAGTTGGCCGGCACAGTGCTGCCGTCAATAGATGTGGCAAAGCGGCCGTCAGGAAAACCGGCGTACACTTCCACATATTCCTTGTGCCGCTGGTGCATGGAGGTGAGTACACGCACACTGGCTGCTGCCGCCCCTTCCAGTTCGGCATGTACAAAGCGTGAGGACGATGATTTATCTTTGAAAAGAGGCATAGATGGCCCGCCTTCGACAAGGCCGGCCGAATCTATGAGCACACCCACATTGCTTTTTATGTCCTCTATATAGCCAGTAAGATGGTGATCCAACAAATCCAGCTGGCGCTGGGCCATGGCATTAAAATACTCGTCAGCATCCCCACGCATCTGCCAGGCAGCAAGAAAAACAGACGAAACAGCGGTAAGGATGATGGCAAGCAGAAAACCCAAAATAATACGCAAGCGGATACTCATTGTAACTCCTTGTGGATGGAATGAAGGTTAAACTGCTTATTTAGTATTTCGTCATTATTGCCTCTCAACTTTAGTTCACGCGACCCATTTCCTACTAAATAACCTTGGTAAGGCTGTACAGCAAGTAGAACTTTGAGATCACTGCTCGGCAACTCATTCATGAGACCACTGCTATGCACGTCATGTAGCGGTCTCGCTTTGGATTGCGAAAATAGGTCCCATCTTCATGCAAAGAGCCGGACGGCTCTATGCCGTCCGGCTCTTTGCGACACTCCTTTTGTCAATGATTCGCAAGGTTATTGGGACCTGAAATTTCTTTAACGTATTGGTTTTCTCCGTATGTCCTCCTGGGGTTAAGCATTTCTTGTAGCACCAGCTTTATTTGTTATCCATTGCCCTCCTTGGTTTGTCCTCTCGTTATTGGAACCCGCACTTTCCATATAGCAGTAATCGTGCCAACTCGAGAAAAAGTCTAGAAATACTGTAAAAAGACGAACAGCTCGTTCCACATGTCAGAAAACCGGCAGTATTTTCCAACCATACCCGCCCGCGGTCTGCTGTGCGCAACAGATGCGAACACAGGGCGCAGGAACTAACCAAACCACGTTTTCAACTTGGCATCGGCCTTGTCCTTGGCCTCCTGTGTGATGTACATGGCTGCATAGGCAATGGCCGCAGCCACAATGGCTATGTCATCAGACATACCAACCACGGGAATGAAGTCGGGGATGAGGTCTACAGGCAGGATGAAATAGCCAAGAGCCCCCAGAATAACCGCACGCACCTTAGCCGGTACTTGGGGATTTTCAAGCGTATAAAAAAGAATGAGCACGCTGCGCAGGGTTTCATAGCCAATTTTTTTGGCCACTCTGGCTGCCTTGTCCCAAAGTGCCTTGTCAGAAAAATGACGGGAATAGTTGTCGATCTTTTGAAAAATCTTGTCGATATTCATAGGAATTTTCCTCCCCTTTTTTGACTGTGAAACGTCCGCAATTATCCGGTCCCCGGCAAAGGGCGGTTGGCAAAGGCATCCATGCCTGCCGCAACGTCACCCTCCACCTGAGAGGCATTGGAGCTTCCTTCTCCATGGGCGGTAATTCCTGCTCTGCAGCGACATCGACCGTACGCAAAAGATGGCTCTGCAACACAACAACATGCCCGGTACGGGCATTAAGTTGAACAGGAGACGGGGTGGATTGGTCCAGGTTAACACAAAAGCATCTTACATGGCTTCTTGCTACCACACCCCCTGGCTGTGTTCAAGGCAGAGAGAGTGCACTACCGAATACAAGCAAAAATATGAATACGCTGCTTGCCTGGTACGCTGGTGTCAGATATTGTTGCGGCTATCGAGAACGCCCTGCCGCCCGTACAGGCTTTTTGTCATCATTAAGGAGTCCGTTACATGAACGCCCCACTGCTTTGGTTTCTGTTGGGCCTGGCCTTTCTCGGAGCTGAGCTGCTCACACCCACGCAGGTGCTCCTCTTCTTCGGCGTTGGTGCCTGGGCCGCTGCCCTGACCGCCCTGGCGAACTTTGGAATCAACATACAGCTTGTGGTCTTCGCGGCTGTTTCCATAGCCACTTTGATTTTTTTACGCCGTCGCCTGCGCACGATTTTTGGTGGCCGCTCCCGACGGTCTGATGACAGCGGCCTCATAGAAGCAGCTCCACCTCACCCCCTGCAGGGGCAAACCGGAACAGTTAGCCGCGACATCATGCCCAATCAAGTGGGTGAAGTATATGTGGGCGGCAGCTTCTGGCGCGCCGTTGCGGATATGCCCCTGACAAAGGATGCTCCAATTACGGTATTGGATGCGCTGCCCGACGATACGCTCACACTGCGCGTTGCTCCGTACACTGCGCACGTCATCAATAACTAAACTGAGGAGGCCGCAATGGATCCCATTGAATTTCTGAGCAGTTCTGGCTGGCTGTTTCTGCTGGTGGTGCTGGTTGTCATCACGCTCATCAAGACAGCTGTAGTGGTGCCCAACCAGACAGCCTATGTGGTGGAACGGCTGGGGAAATTCCATAAAGTGCTGTCTGCCGGCTTTCATATTCTCGTTCCGTTCATTGATCGCTGCGCCTATCGCCGCAGCCTTAAGGAACAGGTGCTGGATGTACCCAAGCAGACCTGCATTACCCGTGACAACGTAAGTGTGGATATTGATGGTGTGCTCTACCTGCAGGTCATCACGCCCGAAAAATCCGCCTACGGCATATCGGACTATGAATGGGGTGCCATTCAGCTGGCCCAAACGTCCCTGCGTTCTGTTATTGGTAAGCTGGAACTGGACAAAACCTTTGAAGAGCGCACACGCATCAATCAGGAAGTTGTGGAAGCCCTGGACGCTGCAACCGCGCCCTGGGGTGTGAAAGTGCTGCGCTACGAGATCCGCGATATTACCCCGCCTGCCACGGTCATGGAAGCCATGGAAAAACAGATGCGCGCAGAGCGCGAGAAGCGCGCTACCATAGCTGAATCTGAAGGTGAAATGCAGTCACAGATCAACCGTGCCGAGGGTGCCAAAAAGGCCGCAATTGCCGAATCAGAAGGACGCAAGCAGGCCATGATCAATCAGGCCGAGGGTGAAGCTGCACAAATCCGCACTGTGGCAACGGCCACAGCCGAAGGTCTGCGCATTGTAGGTGAACAACTTGGCAATGATGCTGTGGCTGCTGCGCAACTGCGCCTCGCCGAAGCCTATATCAGCGAATTCGGCAATCTTGCCAAAACCGGCAACACGCTCATTATTCCCGCTGGTGTGGCTGACGCCGCCGGAATGGTGGCCACCGTCTCACGCATCATCAAACAGGGACAGGGGCTGGACAGCAAGAAGGCATAGCAACACCTTCATCAGCTGACAGGCCCCCGTCCCAAATCTTGACCCGGAAAGGTCACTTATTCAAAGGTTGTAGTTCCTGGCCCAGTTGTATGCCTGTCACCTTGGGTTTGACGTTGGGATCGCCGCCGGAAAGTTCGCAGGTCACCTGCATGGTGTATGTGACCATGCCTGCAGGGATCACCACTTGGGGGCCTTCGGTGGCGATGGCCCTAGGCAGAACCATTTCCACCACGGCAGTCTTTTTGTCTTCGGATACGTTGATGGAAAAATACCCGTTGCTGGGCAGGTCAAGACCACTGGGCTGTGCGAAGTTGCCATTTGGCGATATCAATGGCCGCGTCTTATTGAATGTCAGGCCGTTATTACGCGCTTCATCCTGCACTACCTGGTCGCCGCCGTTGCGCCAATAATGTTGCGCCTGGGCGGGAACACCTCCGGGGGGAATTTGCGCCTGCAAAGGCTCTGTCAGGTCGGTCCACAGGTACTGATTGGCGAGCTTGGAGAGGAATTGCTGGTCAATGGCCGTGGGCACCATTTGCGTGAACTCGCCGATCCCCTCGTCTGCAGGCTTGTATTCCAGGACCTTGCCGTTGAACTTGTAGACGTTCCGGTTGAGGTCAGCCTTGAAGCTCGCGGCGATATTGCTATCATTGGAGAACTGCCGTCTATCCTGTCCTGCAAGCGCCTGCATCCTGATGTTTATATCCTCCGTCAACCTGGTGCAGAAGGCGTTCAGGCTCGGATCGCCCAAGGGTATGGAGGCCTGCCAGGAACGCATGTTGGAGACAAGATTCTGCAGCTGATCTTCGGAAGCCGCCTTGCTCTGGGAAGCAAAGGGCAGACTGTGGATGAAGTTTTGCAGGATGGGCCGCAGTTCGCGCTGAACCTGGGGCAGGTAGCTTTCTTCCATTTGCTTGACGTTGTCGGCCACTGTCTTGAGGAAGGCCCCCACTGTGGCCTGCTGGGCCTCCATGGTTTGCTGTACGCCCTGGAGGTTTTCCACGCCCTGCATGGCGTTTTTCAAATCCGGGCAGCTGTGCAGTAGTTCTTTCGTCAGGGTGGATAAGACCTTGGGATGGAGCTTGAGTTTGTAATCCTTCTCCAACATGTTGCCCATGGTCTGGGACATGGCATGGCGCTGTACCACCGGCTTCAGGAGGTCCTTTACTTTTTGGGCGAAAACCTCGGGCGATATGGCGGTCTGTGCCTCGGCTGCACTTTTTTTAAGCTCATAGACCAGCTTTGTGCCGGCGGCAATATCTATCGACAGCACAGCCCTTATGTCTTTAGGCAGGCAGTCAGGACCATAGGCCGAGCGCAGCTCGTTGAGCACGTTGTCGACTGCCGTCTGGTGGGCCGGGGGCAGGGAATTTGCTTCCAATCTGTCCCGGAGCTCGGCCCGGCGCAGCACGTCAGATACATCCACATACTTGGTGATATTGTTGAAAGTACTCTGCACCGAAGCGGCATTGCCCTTGGGATCAGGGTTGAGGAAGCGCTCTATTCTATCTTTCATCGGACCCATGGGCTTGCCTTCGATTTTTTTGGCGCAATCCTGCATGAAGAGTTCCGTGGCCAGCTTGACGCCCTCGGGCCGCAGCTGTATGCCCAGCTCCTGGGCCTTGTTCTGCAGCACATTGCCCGCGGCACGCCAGGCCATTTCCGGCTCCAGCAGTTCCCTGGCCAGGCGCTGCAACCGTGCCGGATCCACATATGCGTCAGATTTGCGCACAAGATCCTCCAGCATTACAATAAAATACTTGTTGCCGTGAAGTTGCAAGTTCCTTAGGTCTTCCAGGTTCTTGGGCACGTTGTCGCCATAGCGCGCTGCCAGGTCAGTCAGCACGGCCTTGAGCGCGTCTATGTGTGCTTGCGGCAGGTTGAGCTTTTTCATGTTATTGGCGAGCGCCGTGTTCTCGGCGTCATTGCCAGGCTTGGCCTGGGGCAGCAGGGCCGGCTGCTTCTTGGGCACGCGCGGCTTGGGCGGTTCTGGCGAAGCCAAGGCCTTGCGGATGATGAGCTCGCTGATGCCAACGGTGGCAATGGCGCCAAGGACGCGCACCACACCAAGTGCCACACGGGCTAAGGTCGACCATCCAGACGTGGATGGCCGGGCGTTCTGCAGATCCTGGGGCAGATTGGGGTTCTGTTGCGCGCCGTTGGGCCCATCGTTGCCTTGAATCGGCTGTTGCTGTTGCTGTTGGACGGGATTCAGGTTGGCTTGGCTCATATGTCCTCCTTGGTTAGGCCGCAGCGTTGGGGAAGACATCCCCTCGTAACGCGGCGTTACATCGTGGTAGTACGGCAAGTGCTGCCGTCAAATACGCTCTCAAGCCTGAAGGCTCCCTTCGGATGGCAATAACGTTTCCTTTTCGGCCATGACCGGCGGATTGATCAGCCATTCCTTCCAGTAACGCAGGGCCTGTACAAAAACGGTGAGAATTTTTTCAAATTCCTGATAGCTCATATCACCGTCCAGAATGCGGTGCAGGGTGAATTCCTCCCGTCCTGTATCCAAACCCAAGGTGGCCTGACCGGATTCCTGCCCAAGGCAGTTGGCAGCAAGCAGGCGACCGTAGGCATCTGAACGCCCCACAGCGGAGCCCAGGTCTGCAATGAGGTAAAGCTGCCCGTCGTGCTGCTCAAAAATCACTTCATCGTCATCAAAAAAGACGCCGCACGTACCAGCCTCGGAAAGTTTCAGTTCTATACCCAGTGCGTGGCCCAGTTCGCTTATCAACAGTTCGACATTCATAATTGTCCTCCATTACATGTTACTGTCGCCAGTCGAATAACACTGGCTAGGCATCTCCTCAGACAAAAACCGACGGCTACCTTGCCAGGAATTCTGAATGGTTCTGTTCCACAAACGTATAGCGGCCTCGGGCGTCACGCTCCATTGCTGTGTGCACAGCCCGCATCCACAGACAAGCCGCCACACAGGTTTCAAGTGACCTTCTGGGATCATACTCTCCATATGCGGCGCATGCTCACACTTTGAGCATGCACAAGGTTTCAGTTCCAATGACACGCCTGCCTCCCGAAATGCCTACTACCTGACTTCGATGACACTGCGCCTGAGGTCTCCGTCAGCCCTGCTGTTCCAGCAGCTGTTCCAGCGTATCGCTGACACCTTCAGAAACCTTCCTGCCGGATTCGGCATGTACCTTCAAAATGCCCACCAACCGCTGCGCCTGCAAAAGGTCCATGGGCGAAATCTCTACGACAGACCTGTTCAGCAGCTGCGAGAGCATATGCGCCGTATCAAAAAAATTTGCGCGGGGGGCATGAACGGCCTGTTCCAGTGCCTCCAGCCCCCACTCCATGTTGGTTTTCTGTTCAATGGTCATGTCTTCAACTTTACGACGTTGCTCACCAAACACACGTTCATTGACGGCCATTTCACTGTTTGCAGGACGGACAGTCCTGCCATTCTGTCGGAACACATCAGACACAGCGATGACATCTGGTGGTGTGGTTTCAACGACATTCGCATTCTGAGGGTGTATTACGTCGGTCTCCGGCATGGGGGTTTCTACATTCTGCCTCGGTCTGACAGAATCCACATTCTGCATGGCCTCTCCCGAAGCTGTGTTGAGCGCTTGATCAAACTGCCGCACCAGGTCTGCAGGTGGCGGGCCGGAGGGCAGGCTGCCCTTTCCGGCCTCTTCCGTCCATTGGGCCAGCTTGCCCAGCGCATCCAGCAGGTCCTTGTAAGCGGGCGATGCCGCTGCTTCCAACATGCCGTTCCCCTGCGAGTTGTTATTATGTCTGCCGGACGAGGCTTTCCCCGTCCGGTTCCTTCCTCGGTTTGTCTCCCCTGCCAGATCTATATCTTCGGCTCCACCCGCTCCGTGATGTGGTCGTGGATGAAGGATGTGACTCCGTACCTGATACTGGCCCCTATGCCCAGTTTTTTCGCGGCAGTGGTCCTGTTGGTATCCACCACGTCGCCCATGACGTCCAGGAAGTTGTCTGGCTTGACCTGGCGGCTGTGATCCTTTTCTTCTTCAGCCTTCAGTGCGTTCAAGGTGGTCAGCGCTTTCTCCCGCAAGGCACCGATGAGTATGTCCACGGCCTCGCCATGCTGCGGATCCTTCGGATTCTCGAGGGCCGCCTTGTGCGCGTTCCACACCTCCAGCAGGGCGGGATCCCTGTCCACGTTCTCCACCTTGAACTGCAGAATGAAGGTGGGGAAGCTGAGAGCCTGATGCACGTCCGTCTTCTGTTCCTCATTCAGCGCCGACCCTTCATCCTGCAGTTCCGCAATCAGGGTGTCGATATACCGCAGGACAGACGCATGGGTCTGCCCTTCATCGGCCATGGCCGGCAGGGTTTGGTTCGCCATGCGCCGGTCAATCGGCAAGACCTCCGGCACGCGGATGGATCTGCACTTGTCGATGGCCCGCATTTCTTCAGCGATGTGGTTCATGATGGTGATCATCTCGTTGATGGAGTTCGCAAGGCGCATCTGGCTGTTCGAGAAATTGAAGACGGCATGGGGAATTTCCACACCGCTGCGCTGTATTTCCGCCAGAATGGCGG
>CAJOMG010000022.1:60370-61882 GCA_905235595.1 uncultured Desulfovibrio sp.
ACACGTTCCAGAAGTTCCTGGCGTTTCCCGTCAAAGACGGCCTGCGCTTCCGGGGGCAGCATGGCACGGAAGGCGTCAAGAAACTTCGTGGATTGCCGTGTGGTGGTTGCCACGATCATGGTCATGACGGAACATTGCTGGTCCTGCGTGAGCTTGGTGGCGTTGCCGAAGTCGATGACCGTGAGCTTCTTGCCGTCGCTCATGATGTTGCCCGTGTGCAGGTCACCGTGGAAGAAGCCCTGCTCGCCGAAAATGCCCTCGGTCACCCACACGTCGGCCAGTGCGGTGAGCTGACTGTGCCGGGCCGCAGCCTGGTCGTAGAGTTCCTGCAGGCGGGCCTTGGCAGGAGCAAGCTCGTTCACACGGCTATCGGGGACATCATAGTCCACGGCGGTGCGATGACCCTGGGCATCAAACGTCTCAATTCTTCCGAGATTTTGGCCAAGGTTTTCGATCTCCTCCCTGGTATCCCTGAGAAAACCGTCCAACGTCGTGCCGGGGGCCATCTCCATGGCCATGGAATTGCTCTTGGGCGGGATATCTTCCGCCAGCTTGACGCACTGGATGGACCGCTCCTCTCCGTCAAATGGTTTGTCATACACAATGCCGGCCCTGGCGTTGCCCGCCTCGATGCCAAAGTCCAGCTCCTCCATGATGCCGTCCATCTGACCGCGAAACGTGCCCAGCATACCGGGAACCTTGGCAGCTGCCCGCTCAAAGATGGGCCTTTCGCGCTGGACGCGGTTGGCCGCATCGGGCCGCAGGATCTTGACCACGCATTCGCGCGGTTGCCCGTTGTGATCCGTGATACGGCAGCGGAAGGCCTCGCCCACACTGGCCGCACCCAGGGAGGAAAGGACCTCGATAGAGCGGATACGCCCATTGGAACTGTTGACCATGTCCAGCAGGACGGACTCCACGACGTCCGGCGGAATGGGTGCCAGACGGCTCTTCATGTCCTGACAGGCGATGCGCAGATCCCTCGGCAGACCGGGACCGTCCAGTCCCTGAAAGATTTTTTGCAAAACCGGGCCGGCGCCCTTGAGCATGGCACCCAGCTGCTGCATGGGTGTGGCGTTCGGCGGAGCGTAGCGCAGGCCTGCCGAAACCATGGCCCGCTTGTCCATGAGGGGCACGCTCTGAAAATAGTCCTGGATGACGAACTTGATGAACTTGCCCATGCCGTCGCTCGAGAAGTCCGTGCCGGCTGAAGCGGCGAGCGTGTCCAGGTCCGCCGTCCGCAGTTCTTCAAGACGCAGGCGGTGTGCCTCGGCCGCATTGGCCGGAGCCGGAGCCGGAGCCTGGACAGGGGCATTCCCTTCCTCATCGGTACCCAACGCCGCCCGGGCTGCCTCCTGGGCCTGCTGGGCCGCGGCCTGTGCCTACCCGTCCGGCCTCGGCCCGCATTTTGGCAGTCTCCGCTTCCTCGCCGTCCTGCACGTTTTTCGCGTGCGCAGCTGCGGCATCGTCCATCACGCGCCTGGCAGCGGCCAGTTCGTCCTGAAGCCTGTT
>CAJOMG010000023.1:0-24968 GCA_905235595.1 uncultured Desulfovibrio sp.
AATGGATCCACTGGTATAATACCAGTCGTCCGCAGCACTCTTTGCGATTTACATCGCCGACTGTTTACCATGAACAAAAACTACGACAGGTGGCTTGATTTCAGGGGAGCACTACAGAATCTTGTAACCTTCTGGCCCACCGCGGCGATTTGCGCGATCTGAAGCCCGATGGATAGGACCGTCAAGGATATACTGCAACTTTCTGTCAGCATTAGCCAGAGGTGAACCAGGCGTCAAGCGCTTCTTCCTGTCGGTCTCTGGATGCAGTGTCACTTGTGGTCCATGTGAAGTACGTTCGGCACAAGCGCGTCCAGGGCGTTCCCCACAGGTGAGAGGGAAGCGAAACGCGCTGTCAGGACGGCTTTCCAGCAAAACCTCGATGATTCGCCTTTGATCGTCTGTTCTCATCTGACAGTCATCCACCGGATCTGTCGTATCGCGGTTCAAGGTATTCTGCCGTTTTGAGATCTTCCTGAGTCAATTTATCTTGCTGACCAACATTCTCTACTTTTCTTCGTAGATTGACCTACGTTGATCGTGCTGTCTCCACCACTCTTCAAGCCCAGCCGAACAAAGCCTGTCTGCAGATGAACCCCAAAATCCCGGAAGTTCTGGACCAGAAGCGTGATCGAAACGACCTGAACAATGCATAATTCGGGCACATCATTCTGCAGGGGCATTTTCTCTCTTTCAGACTAACACCCACCGGCTCAATGTGCTGCAACACCCCCTTTTTCTTCCTGAATCTCCACAGGGTCCACCCGCTTCCCCCCCACACATGGATCAGCTTGGCTCGTTCGTATGGGGAAATCCCCATACAAAAAAGGCGGCATGATATGCACTCTGTCTCCTGAAAATTCAATAGGAAGCTCAGGTAAACGTTATCCTATCCTTGAATTGGGGCATACTTTTTTTATGAACATATTACTAGCTTGAATAATTCGCCAGAGCTCCCTTGGCAATTTCCGGCATATCCGGCTTGCTGAGAGTGAAATGCGCTGGATCAGGACCAAAAGCATAGTTTGCGTTGTGTGCGCCAACTGTGATGGGGATAAGCTGATCAGATGTATTGAGTTGCATGCCGCGGGCTGCCTTGTTGGCAATATCCATCATGGCAAGGTCTGTTCCGGTAACGGCTGGTGCGGACAGACCCATCTGTGTCACACTTGTGGCCATGGTATTTTCCTCCTGTTTTTTTAACGGCGTGTCATGAAAAAACTTTAGGTATTCCTGCATTGATTTTTGCTTTGTTCAATATCATATTGGTTTCAATAACCTGCTGCTATTTGATATAGATGGAGGATAGTTATGGCGTGCAGCTATCAGGAAATGGAGCAGATTCTGATGGACGCCCTGCGACTTTACCATCACCCCATTGCCATCACTTTTTTGACTTCGGATACGGATGTCGCATCCTTTAAGCAAAGCACGTCCTATGTTACACCGGTTAAACCGTTGACCTTCTGCCAGTGGGAGATTGCTGCACGTATGCAGGCCAGGACTGTTCTGGGTACAGTAGAAACTCTTGCCTGTACCAATGCTCAGGTCAGCTTTGGTTGGCGTGAGATTGATGAGAATGAGGTCAGAACACAGAGTAAATACTGTGTTGATGCAGATCAAGCGAGACGCTTCCTTGCATCCAAGCCACGCATGCCATTGGGAAGCCTTAAGGCCGTAGCTGTTGGCCCATTGGGCAAGGCCATCATGGCACCCAGTGTTGTACATTTTTACTGTGATTCTCTTCAGGCGTACCATTTGGCCGTGGATTATATGGCCGCCACAGACACGCATCCCCTGCAACCGCAGATATTCATGAGCTCTTCGGCCTGTGGGGGGAGCGTATACACCTTTCAGCAGACATTGTTTAACTATTGCCCGCCTTGTTCCGGCTCATACAATGCCGGCAAGACTGAACGTGGGGAAAGCAACGTGACCATACCCGGTTCGCAGATCGGGGCGGTGGTCGAGCGTCTGTTGGCACGCATTAGCAAGAATGGTTCCAGCTCAATAACACGGCCAGGCGACTGTTTTCCCGGTGCAGCCATCTGTAAGAATTGCCCGCTTATTATTTTCAGGAATACGGGAGATGTTACTGTCTGTGCCGGTTGTGAAAAAATGTGACTGCACTGCCATAATATTCTTCAAGCTGCATTCAGCCCAAAAAAAAGTCGTGCGTTTGCGCCACAGCGTAGCCAGAGCGTGGCAGCATCTTCCCCGCGTGCTGCGGCAATGGTTTGTGCTGTGAATACGGTGAAAGCTGGCTCATTGCGCTTGCCGCGCCATGGCAGAGGTGCAAGATAGGGGGCATCCGTCTCCAGCAGTAAGCGGTCTTGCGGAATGCATGCCATGGCTTCACGTATCTGGGTATTGGCCTTGTACGTCACGGGACCGGGTACGGAAATGTGCCAGCCATTGTGTATAATGCGTTGTGCCATGTGGGGTCCTAGACCGAAGCAATGCCAGAGAACCGGTTTTCCCACAAAACCTGAGGATTCAAGAATCATGAGAGTATCTTCTTCTGCTTCTCTGCAGTGGATGACCACGGGACGGGCCAGTTCGCGGGCAAGATTTAGTTGCTCGTGCAAAGCTTGATACTGGATTTCGCGCGGGCAGTCATTCCAGTGGAAATCCAACCCTATTTCTCCAACGGCGCGCAGGCGCGGCTCTGAGGTAAAAGCAGCGCGTATGGCGGCAAGTCGCTCGGGTGTGCATTTGTGTCCATCACAGGGATGTATGCCCAGAATGAAGAAGACTTCAGGATGAGCAGCAAACAGGTGATGCTTCGCGGCAAAGTCGTCCGGCCCCAGAAAGACATTGCCCAGATGGGTAAGACCGGCGGCATGTGCCCGGGTGAGTACCGCTTCACGGTCGGTGTCAAATTCTTCGCCGTCGAGGTGACAATGGCTGTCCACGCCACCCGGAGGCATGGCTTGCGTTAGGGGGTCTATGCGTTGAGGTGATTTTTTAGACATGCTCACAATCCCTGTACGAGAAATTGTCCTGAAAGTATACGAAGGGTCATGGTAAGAGAATAGATAGCTGAAGGCAAAACTGCTGCTTACAACTTTTTATGCAGCGCCTGTCCGGTCTCATACTGTCTGTTACCCAGGCAATCAATAACTACAATGGTGGGGAAATCTTCCACGCCATCTGCCGGGACGAGCATTTTGAGTGTGCCCTTGTTTTCAGACCCAGCTCCCTTGGGAGCCAGCCGCAGGCGCAGAGTATCGCCCGGCACGATGCGCACGTGTAGTACGGCGGGTGTGTTATCTCCAATGTTTTTACGCCCAAACAGGGGTTCTGACTGGATTTGCGCAGATAACTATCTGTATAACCTTTGCGCACGCCAGCATTGACAGCTTGCGTAACGTCGCCACCCGTAATGTGCACATCCTGCCCCAGATCGGCAAAAATAACGGTTAGACCCCTGCCCTGACAGATGGGCATGTTTTGGGTGGCGGCAATGGTAGCGTTCTCAAGAAGTTGGTTCAGAATGTCGCGGCCAACCGATGAGGGTTCATGGCATTGGGCTCTGGTAACGGCGTCAACTGTATCGCCGGACAGATGGCAGCAGGCAGAAATTGCCAGTTCCGCTACGGTTTCAGTAATGGTGGAAGCAGAAATCTCTTTCATAGTTCGCTCCCCCGCAACCCATATGTCGCGTATGCTATAGCCTTTTTGTATGCAGTATAATAATACTGTTGGATTATTTGTAGGAAGTTTATCCGTGCTTGACAAGAGAGCAGCTGAGAACTCAAAAAACGGACAGCGTATGCGCGAATCTGTCATAGGCTATGGCGCGGCCTTGGGCGCTACCATCATCTGGGCTGGTAATTTTGTAGCGGCCAGAGCTCTGGCCGACAGCATCCCCCCATGCCAGTTCAATTTTTGGCGCTGGGTCATTGCCCTGGCGGTTATATTTCCCTTTTCCCTGCGCTATCTGCGTGACGATTGGAAGGCTATGCGGCGGCATTGTTCCTACCTTTCACTCATGGCCCTGCTGGGGGTGACATTGATGAACACTTTTGTTTACAAGGCAGGACAGACCACCGCAAGCCTGAATATGGCCTTGATCATGCCTGCAACGCCTGCCGTCATCCTGCTGTTATCCCGTATGGTATATGGCGAACCCATTACCCTGCGCCGTTTAGTGGGCATGCTGGCCGCCATGGTGGGCATTCTTGCTTTGATAAGCCGTGGAGAATGGCGGAATCTGGCAGGCTTAAACATCAACAGCGGCGACCTGTGGACGCTGGGTTGCATGGGCTGTTTTGCTCTCTACTCATTGTTTATGCGGCAACGTCCACGCCAAATATCTTCTTTGGGTTTCAATACCTTGGTGTTTGGCCTAGGCATTGTCTACGCCGTGCCGTGTGTGGCACTTGAGGCTCTGCTGCTGCCCTTGCCAACCCTCACGCTGCAGGTTTTTATCGGCCTTGTCTATGCGGGACTGGGGTGCTCCGCAGTGGCATTCTGGCTTTGGACCATTGGTATTGATCGTATAGGGCCTGTGCGTGCAGGCATTATCTACTACAGCTTGCCACTGTTCACTGGCGTGGAATCAGTGCTCTTCCTGCATGAGACTGTGACTTTGATACAAGTGTGCGGTGGCATATGCATTATAGGTGGTATTTGCGTTGCTACACTGCCCACAGGACATCGCCATATTGCACCCGATTAGGGGGCATTCGGTGGCATGGCGTCTTCTTCCTTGACCATACCAGTCCTTGCAAAATGTTGCTGAAGAGACTATTTTTATAAAGTTTTGACAGCGCAGCCGTTTTGATCTTTTTTGGGGGAATCATGCACCTTAGCAAACGTATCCTCGTCACTGGTGGTTCCGGTTTCCTTGGTTCACATCTTTGTGAACGCTTGCTCAACGACGGGCATGAAGTGCTCTGCGTGGACAATTTTTTCTCCAGTGCCCGTGCCAATGTGACAGCACTCATGGACAACAAGCGTTTTGAGCTCATTCGCCACGACGTAACCTTCCCTCTCTATGTGGAAGTGGACGAAATCTATAACCTTGCCTGTCCGGCCTCCCCCATCCACTATCAGTATGATCCGGTGCAGACTATCAAAACCTGTGTACACGGGGCAATTAACATGCTGGGCCTGGCCAAAAGGCTTAAGGCGCGTATTTATCAGGCTTCCACCAGTGAGGTGTATGGAGATCCCGAGGTGCATCCCCAGACCGAAGGCTACTGGGGGCATGTCAATCCTAACGGCATCCGTTCCTGCTATGACGAGGGCAAACGTTGTGCGGAGGCACTTTTTTTCGCTTACTGGAGGCAGGGTGGCCTGCCTATTAAGGTTGGACGTATTTTCAATACTTATGGCCCAAGAATGCACCCCAACGACGGGCGGGTAGTTTCCAATTTTATTGTTCAAGCGCTTAAAAACCAACCCATCACCATCTACGGCGATGGCAGTCAGACACGCTCTTTCTGCTATGTAAGCGACCTCATTGACTGCATGGTGCGTTTTATGGCGTCACCGGATGATTTCATCGGCCCTATGAATATGGGGAATCCTGGCGAGTTTACCATACGAGAATTGGCCGAAAAAGTGGTGGCACTTACAGGTAGCAGTGCAAAAATCGTGTATGAACCATTGCCTGGTGACGATCCCAAACAGCGCCGACCCGATATAAGCCTTGCCAAGGAAAAATTGGGCTGGGAACCACATGTTTCGTTGGAACAGGGCCTCAAAATGACTATCGCCTATTTTGAAGCCCTGCTCCACAACGGTCAGGCCTGATTTTAATATTATGAGACCGCTGCATAATGACCGTAAAAGCAAAAAAATTACATTTTTGCAGCAAATTGGTTTACATTTCTGCTATTTTTCGTCCAGTTCGCTTAATTTTTATGCTTTTTAGCCCGTTTTTCCCAAATTTTGGGCGCACTACTCCTATACAAAGCACAATGTTCGGGCACGAACAAGATTATATGACAGGGCAACGAGGAAAAATTCCTGCTCCATCTTGGTCTGTCTAACGTAACGGCTTCGTGCAAACCCACGGCAACGTTTGAAAGTGCGAGGGTATTTCAGACAATACCTGTTCCAGCTCGTTCATGTCACTGCGATTGGCTGGTGTGACATGCCCACATCACTCAGGTTATATATACGCTGCAACATCAGACCTTAAACAGGACGAGGGCATGATACGCTGGCTTTCCAACTGCATTAGCAGTCCGCTTATGGGCCTTGTCCAGTTTTTTGGCAACAGATTTCCATTCTATCATCATGTCAATAGCATCGAGTTTGGAAAGTTTGCCACGACGATGATTGACGAAATACTCAACAATAGGGGTTGCAACTTTTTTTTCGGATTTGTTCTTTTCCTTCATAGAAACCAATGCATATGATTTATAAAATAATATCAGTATATTATGTAACATTTACCCTACAGTGGTTTCCGTCTGATTTGCTTAGGTATTATGTTTTTTCCTTTTTTGTCGAAAAGTTTACACATATGACAATATCTTGTGAACCATGATAGTTATCCGCTGTGCAGCGCCATAGGAACTGCCATGAAAAGTCTACTCTTGGGATGTGCTGTCATCTATTTGTGTGGCACTACTGTGTGTTTTGCAGCCAGTGCGGCCTGGCCGCCACCTCCGTTACCAGACAAGCCTGTGTCTGTGCAGGACACAGTGTATGGGGTATTACGTAGCCACCGCAATTTGCGGGGCATGCAGGAAAACCGTGAAGTTTTGGAGCATGAACTGCACCGCGCACAGGCGGGCTTTGGTCCTCGTGTGGACCTGACAGGCCGGGGCGGCCTCAGTCAATATAGTGATGCCACCACCCGCAGTCAGAATCTGGACGACCGCATGTACGGGTATGTCGGCATAAGTGCACAGCTGGTGCAACCCATCTGGGATGGTTTTGCCACGCGTTCGCGCGTCCGTTCTGCCAAGTCTACATTGGAATCGCAGAAATACCGTGTTTTTGATACTGCTACGTCGTTATCGCTGGATGGCATTATTGCCCATATTGACCTGTTGCGACGCCAGGCCATCTACAAGCTGGCCGAAAATAACGTGGCCCATCATAAGGAACTGGTCGGTCAGGCAGAGGACCGTGCTGCCTTGGGCGCAGATACTGCTGCTGACGTTACCCAGGCACAGTCCCGCCTGCAGCGTGCGCTCTCCAGTCTTTCTGAAACCAAGGCGGCACTGCGCGTTGCCGAAGACACATATACCCGTCTGACCGGCTTACCTGCCAGCAGCAGGCTTGAACCCGTAACCATGCCTCCACAGCTCTTTCCCAATGCCAAGTCTGTCATGGATCTGGCAGAAAAGTTCAATCCCAAGCTGGCTGCGTATTTACAAGACATTCGTGCAGCGCGGGCAAACCGTGAGCTTGCCGATGCGTCCTTTGCTCCTCAGCTAAATCTGGAGGCGGGCCCCAACTACAGCAACCGGGGTGGCGGTACAGACCGCTGGATATACAGTTTTGATGTGCTTGGCGTGGTGCGGTGGAATATCTTTAACAGTGGGGCCGATGTGGCCGAGCACAAGGCTGCTTCTGCCCGTATGCGTCAGGCCCGTCAGGTCATGCGCAACTATGCCGATGACCTCAAGCTGGATATTGAGAGTACCTGGACAAATTATCAGGCTGCGCAGGAACAATATAACCACTATGCCAAGGCAGTTGAGTACAACAAGTACACCTGCGCCGCTTATATTGAACAGTTTCAGATAGGTAAGCGCAGTATCCTGGATGTGCTGGATGCGCAGAATGAGCTGTACAATTCCTCAACACAGGCAGAAACAGCGCGTGGCAATATTCTTGTAGGTGCGTACAGGCTGTCTGCTCTCACGGGCAATATGTTGAGCGAGATGTCCATAGATACCCGCCCCCTGGGTAAAAGACCTCCCAGAGATTCCCACGACTCCCGTGAGGATTTTGCCCCTGGCTGGTATGACTAATCGTACATTGGTGGTGTTGCAATGACACGTACTGTTCTGGTCAAACCGCCCGCGGGGCAACGCATGCTTGTCCATGCTCTTGGAACCAGGCTGGACTTTCGTTTCCCCATGGTGGACATTAGCATGGATCGACCAGAAGGAACAGATGATCTGCGTATTGCCTTTGAGGACGGGGCGTCCATCGAACTTCAAGGCATTTTCAGAGAACGGGCTGATGCCCTTGCCTTTGAGGCCGATGGGCATGTTCTTTCACGCAGGGAGTTTCTGGAGCACTATGCGCCCGGCCAGAATATCGAGCAGGAAGCCTTATCCTCTGGAGATCTGCGCAACTGCCACAGCATGGAGATTGACGACGCCATTGACGCCCCTTTGATGGTTGGCCTAGACAGGCTCGGGCCCGTGACTGGCAGCGCAGCCAGCACAAAAGATGCGATGTCAGGTTTTCTCGACAACAACTCGCCTTTGGACAGCCTGCTTGCGTCTGTGCCTGCGTTACCTGCAGTCACAGAACAAGTGAAGCACATTTCGCAAACGGAAACCATGCCTTTTCAGAACGATGGTCAGATTCACTCTCCTGAAGTGGACTTGGCTGTCGTTATCTTGCGTACATCTCTGGAAAACGGTTAGCGCCCGGCAAGAAATGCACTGCCAAGTTCCAGGGCCTTCAGGTTTACCTCCTGAAGCCTGTGGGGCAAGTGCTTTGTAATGGCGGCCTTCAGGGCATCCACCCCAAAGGGCAGCAATCCCGATGCACAGACTGCACTGAGCAGGACTGTATTGCCGCTCTGGACAGAGCCGGCTTTGGCGCCCAGATCACGGCAGGGAATGAAGTGGTATTGACCGGCCACCTGCCGCGTCATCTCCTCAATATGCTCCATGAGGGGATAGGGCGCTTTGCCCAGGGAAACACTGAGGGGAGGCAGCATATCACTGCTGGAGAAGACGGAGCCACCTGGCTGCAAGTAGGGGAGCGCGCGCAGGGTTTCCAGAGGCTCAAAACCCAGCAGTACATCGGCTTCCATTAAATCGAGCTTGGGGGAACGCCATCCGCCTAACAGCATGACGGATTCCACAACCCCGCCACGCTGGGCCATGCCATGGACTTCACCTGCCACCACATCCAGCCCTGCATCCAGAGCCGTGCGCGCCAGCAGGGTAGTGGCGGTCAATGTGCCCTGTCCGCCAACGCCAGTGAAGAAAATACGCATTCTCTTGTTGTGCGTTGTGTTCATACTAATTTCCCCCTTGGCGTTTCCGTGCCTTGAAGGCCGTGGGCGCGACCTGCAGACAAACCATGCAGCCCGAACACAGTGAAGGGTCAACGGCGAGGTTATCGCCAACGCGGTAAAAAGCCGGACAGGCAAGCTGTTCAAGGCAGCGCATGGCCTCCGGACCCTGCTGTGCAACTTCAGCTACCTGTGGTGAGACTTTCTTAAGTGCCCGCCGTGCATACAGTACACAGGGTTCTTCGGCAATGAGCACACGTACGCCGTTTTGTTCCTTCATGGTTTCCAGTGCCTTGATGACGGCCCGAACATTGTAGGCACGCACCTTGGCCCATTGTGTAACACCCATGGCCTGCACAATGGATGCAATATCCATATGCGTATTGTCCGTGCCGAGTTTTTCCTGAAGCATGCCGGGATTGGGTTGATGCCCTGTCATGGCAGTAGTGCCGTTGTCCAGAATGACGAGAATGATGTCATGCTGGTTGAAGACGGCATTGGCAAGCCCGGTCATGCCCGAATGGAAAAAAGTGGAATCTCCGATAAAAGCCACCACCTGATTGCCGGAGGCACGGGCAAAGCCGCTGCCGGCTGAGATAGACGACCCCATGCAGACGAGAAAATCGGCTGTGCGCAGGGGAGGCAGAAGACCCAGAGTGTAACAACCGATGTCACTGGAATAGATGGCTGTATCGCCAAATACCTGACGGGTTGCGTAATAAACGGCACGGTGTGAACAGCCGGGGCAGAGATTGGGCGGGCGTCCGGGCAGGTCCCTGTCAATGGAGCGCACAGATTTGGCCGGGCAGGGCAGGTTCAGCCAAGAGGCCAGACGCCGCATGACCAGCGTGGTGGAATATTCCGCTAGCTCTGTAAGCCCGTCGTCCTTGCCTTCCAGTTGTGTGGTTATGCCCTGGCGTTGCGCCAGAGCACGTATATCGTGCTCCAGAAGTGGAGCGCCCTCTTCCAGCACAAGTACACGGTCGCAAGTACGCAAAAATGTACTGATGCGCTCTTCGGGCAGAGGCCAGGTCATACCCAACTCCAGCACGTGTGCTTTTGTCTCCCAACCGCCGGCCACAAGAGCGTCGGCCAGATAGTCGCGGGCAACACCCGAGGCAATGATGCCCAAGCGTGTGGGATCTGGTGCCTCACGCACCGTGGTAAAGCGGCTGCCCTCGGCAAAACGGCGGGCTTTTCCCATAATACCGGCCAAGGCCTCATGGCGTCGTAAGGCAACAGCAGGCACGGGAACAAAACGTCCCGGATCACGCGTAAAGGGCACTTTGGGTTGAGAATCGGGCAGGTCGTCGAACTCTACAACACCGCGCAGATGGCTGATCCGCGTTGTGGTGCGCAGCATTACAGGCTGCTGCAGTTCACGCGCAAGACGAAACGCTTCACGCGTCATGTCTTTGGCTTCTTGTGCCGTGGCGGGTTCAAAACAGGGCAGCATGGCAAAGCGCGCATATGCGCGGTTGTCCTGTTCATTCTGACTCGAATGACAGCCCGGGTCGTCAGCCGTGAGCACCACCATGCCGCCGGGCAAGCCCGTATACACAGAAGTGAATAGCGGGTCGGCAGCCACATTGAGGCCCACGTGTTTCATGGTCACAAGGCTCATGGCTCCGCCAAGGGCTGCACCGGCAGCAACTTCCATTGCCACCTTTTCATTGACGGAATATTCCATTTTGTATCGGCCATTTCCTCCAAGACGGTAAAATGTATCCGGCACTTCCGAAGAGGGGGTACCTGGGTAACAGCTGATCATGTGCACGCCCGCTTCAAGAGCACCGCGCACAATGGCTTCATTGCCCAGCAACAAATGCCGCTCTCCGCGCGCTCCCCGCAACAATGGATTGTCGCTCATACTTCCTCCAGACTGACAGTACCGTCCCGACTACTTTTTTTCTTTTTCTTCTTTCTTCATGGCAGCAGCTTCTTCCGCAACGAGCTGGGGCGCCAGCGTTCGTGCCCGGGCACGGAAATAGTCAGCTTCTAGGCCTTGGGCACCATGAGCAAGTTCCAGATACAGGCGTGCTGCCTGCTCGGGCTGATTGGCGGTCTGGGCGGCCTCGGCAGCCATTTGCTTCAGCTGCCCGGCTGGAATCTCCCCGGGCAGGGTCGCCAGCAGCTTCTGCAGGAGGGCGAGGGCTTCAGCGCTTTTCCCTGCTTTGAGCAGGGCACCGGCCTCGTCCATAGAAGCAGCCAGACCAAGTACCCCATCATGCTCTCCTGCAGCCTTGGCAAAGGCGGCGGCAGCTGTGGCAGCGTCATTACTGCGCAAGGCGCTTTGACCCACAGTCATCCACGCCGCGAAACGTATTTTTTCTGGGACGGTCTCGGCAAGGGTTGTCAGGGCTTTGACCTGCTCTGTCCCGGCTGTCTGCATGGAAAGACGTGCCAGTTCCTGCCGAGCGTCAGCGTTACGGGTATTGTCATACCAGCGCCAAAGGCCCGTACCCGCCAACACCAGCACAAAGAGGATAACAAAACCCGCGATGGTGGTACCATGCCGCAGAATGAATTGCATCAAGGGGGCGCTTTCAGTGCTGACCTCGGCTTGAATATCGCGCAACAGTGAGGCTTCTTCTGTGCCTTGATTCTTTTGCGAGTTCATCAAATATTCCTTACTGATTTGAAACCTCCCCTTCAGGGGGAAATTGCGATTGACGGACGGCAAAACCGATGGCATCTTTTTTGTGGCCCCTCTCATTAGGGAGAAACCGTTCTGCCGGTAACGAAGACAGTCGGTGGCTCTATGCCGACAGTGGACTGCAATAGATAGTAAAAACTGCTACCAAGGAACGGAAAGGCCGTTGCCGTAACAAAGGAGCTCATCCGAACGAAGTTTTTATATTTAGGCTACAATCACTCCTCTGTCAAAACAAATCCCGCAATTCCGACCATGGAGTATAGCCGGAAACCAATGTACAAGGAGTATTCATGACGCCGGCTGAAGCAATGTCACATCTTGGCGCACGGGCCAAGGAAGCCGCCAGGGCCATGGCACGGGCAAATCCCCAGGCCAAATGCCGTGCCCTGCAAGCTTTGGCGCGCCTGTTGAAAGAACGCACCAACGACATCATGAAAGCCAATGCCAGTGACCTTAATGCCGCGCGCACATCGGGCATGGACGCCGCCCGGCTGGACAGACTGACCATCACCCCTGGTATCCTAGAGGAAATGTGTGCTGCGTGCCTGCATGTGGCTAATCTACCCGACCCTGTAGGTTCTACTGTTGCCCAGTGGCAGCGCCCCAACGGCCTTCTGGTGGGTCGTATGCGCATACCTCTGGGGGTTATTGCCATGGTCTACGAGGCGCGCCCCAATGTGACCATCGATGCGGCAATTCTGTGCATCAAGGCGGGTAATGCCGTCATATTGCGTGGCGGCAGTGAAGCCCTGCAATCCAACACAGTTCTAGCCGCAATGCTGCGCGAGGCGCTTTCGGTGGCTGGTTTGCCAGAAAACGCGGCACAGTTGGTGGACATGCCCGGTCATGAGGCTGTCACGGCCCTGTGCAAGCTCAGCAACTACATTGACGTCATAATACCGCGTGGGGGCGAGGGCTTGGTTGCGGCTGTTACCGAGGCAGCCACCATGCCTGTGCTCAAACATTTCAAAGGTGTCTGCCACGCCTTTGTGGATGCGGATGCAAACCTTGACCAGGCGCTCGACATTGTCTTTAACGGCAAAGTGCAGCGACCTGGCGTATGCAACGCTCTGGAGTGCCTGCTGGTACACAGCCATGTGGCCCGGTCATTTCTGCCCATGGTGGCAGCCAGGCTGGGTACTGCAGGGGTGGAATTTCACGCCTGCCCCACAGCTTTGCCCCTGCTGGGCCCGCGTGCTCTGCCTGCCTGCCCTGAAGATTGGGGAAAGGAATTCCACGCCTTGGTGCTTGCTGTACGCGTTGTGGATGATCTGGATGCTGCTCTGGATCATATTGCCCGTTACGGCTCCAACCATACGGAGGTCATTTGCACCAACAATCATGTACACGCCATGCGCTTTTTGCGTGAGGCAGATGCCTCCATGGTTGGAGTCAACACCTCAACCCGTTTTAATGATGGCGGTCAACTGGGGCTGGGGGCCGAAATTGGTATCTCCACATCCAAGCTCCACGCCTACGGTCCCATGGGTGTGGATGAGCTGACCACCACAAAATTTGTCGTTCTTGGTCAGGGGCAGGTGCGGCAGTAGCATGACGGTGTTCACCACTCCAGGACGCGCTATTCTAGGCGGCAGCTTCAATCCGCCGCACACAGGGCATTTGCGTCTGGCCGTGGAGGTGCGCGAAGCTTTGGGCAATCTGATCACTGGCGTGGACCTTGTGCCCTGTGCAGTACCACCACACAAGGATGCCACAGGATTGTTGCCTTTTGCATTACGAGCATCCATGGTTGATGCTTGTATCAAAAATGTGCCCTGGCTTGCCTGCAACCGTCTTGAGGCCCGCCGGCAAGGTCCCTCGTTCACTTGGGATACTCTGTTGGCTTACAGAGAAGCAGAACCCCACAGAGATCTCTATTTTATTCTCGGGATTCCGGATTTCGCACAGTTGCCACTTTGGCATCATGGACTGGATTTGCCCCGACTCTGTCATTTTGTGGTCGTTCCCCGCGACGATGTGCGTGAGGCAGATTTTACTGCCATCATAGAAAAAAACTGGCCCACGGCACAGGAACACCCGCCACTGCTGGCTAACGGCCTGTGTAGAAAGCTACCTGGCGGCGGGTTGGCGCTTTTTCTTCCTGTACCTCGTATTGCCATAAGCTCTTCGCAGATACGGCAGCTTTGGCTAGCCGGACGTTCTGTGGATTTTCTTCTGCCAGATGTGGTCGTGACCATGCTTCGCGAGCACAAGGCAGACATTGGCAAACACTGGAGCGGTTTGGCGAGGGGATGATGCGTTTCGCTCCTAAGGAAATCCGGGAAAATGTGGCCCGTGCCATAGGCTACCTGCAGCGCAGCGAGGTTGAACGCGCCCTCCTGACCATGTGTGAGGCCCTGCGTGCCATGGCTGATGTGCGGCTACCTCTCCCCGTACGAGATAAATTGCACAATCGCATAAGGGATTTTTTAAAGACACTGGAAAATCATTCCATCCTGCGCCCTCTGCTCGATCCCGGTAACACGGGCAGTCCCCGCACCTTTACACTGCACCCAGGCAAGGAGGCTGCACTGGCTACAGTACTGCTCGGCTTGGCCCGCATTCTTCGTCGTGAGAAAGAACAGCCCCTGCACAAGCAAAGGGAAGAACAACTGGAACGCAAGCGACAGCTCCTCAGCGAAGGCTTGAATGCACTGCGCAACGGGCAATCTGCCAGAGGACTGGCCTTTTTGCGACGCATAGTGGACGAATTCAGCGGAGAAGATGGCATACGAGTGCAGATGGGGCATATTCTCCATGCTGCAGGCATGACTGCCGAAGCCGCCCAAATGTTCGAAGATGCCATTTCCTTGCAGCCGCGTGAGACCGCCGCCTATACAGGGGCGGTAACAGCTTGGCTGGAACAGGGCGAATACGCTCATGCCGAACGCGTCTACAAAATGGCGCTACGTACTTTTGGCGGACATCCTTCAACTTTTGGAAAAATGGCCGTTATGTATCTGGCGTGGGGCAAAATTCAGGATGCCGCCGAAGCCGCACGCCATGCCTTGCAGGATGACCCGGCACAGGCCGATGCACTTAAGGTGCTGGCTGCGTTGGATACATTACATAAGGAGTGATTATGCCGCGCCATTTACCTCTGTTCTTTCTGTATGTCGCGCTGCTGTATGCTCTATGCACAACCGTATGCATGATGGTGCCCGATTGGCTTGTCACACAGGTTTATGCTCAGGTAACGCTGCTTGTGCCCAGTCAGCCGAGTATTGAAGCTCCGTCTGGCAAAACGGCCTTGCGTGATGAAAAACGTCCCGAAGCAGCTACCAAAGCGGACAAACAGGCAACTCCAGAATCAAATGCTGCTGGTCAAAATGAAGCAGAGGCAGCCACACCGGTGCCTGGCGAAGTGCCTGTTGCGCCTTTATTGGATGAAGAAGTTGATGTGCTCATCACCATGATGCACCCCTTCCGCAATGAAGCGCTTGATATGGACAGGCCTCAGCTTCTTGCTGTGTTGCGCTACGACGACGCAACCCCCATCAATGACAATGTCTATCAGCCGGAACGCCGTGATCTGTTGGGCGATGTGGAAGAAATTCGCTATATGAACCACAGGGCATGGGGTGCCAATGTGGCTCTGCCGCGTCCGGGCTTATACCAGTTTGTCATTGAGGGGCGTCCATGGTGGGACACGGCGCATCAATGCTTTTTACGCCATTATGTCAAGAGCATCCTCCCTGTATATGGGGTGGAGTTTGGCTGGGGCCTGCCGTGCGGGCAACATCTCGAAATTGTGCCCCGCACACGGCCTTTCGGGCTCATGGCTCCGGTTCTTTTTTCGGGAACGGCACTGCAGGACGGCTCCCCGCTGGCGTCGGTGTCGGTGCGCATGGTACGCATCAATATGGAAAAACAATCAGTACCTACACCCTGGCATGAGGAATTAACGGCCAGAACCAATGCCCAGGGCGAATTTGCCTTTGTACTCAACCAAACAGGATGGTGGTGCTGCATGGTCGACGTGCCCGGTGATCCCTTGAAGGGCCCGGACGGACAGCCGAAACCACAGCGCCTGAGTGCGTTGCTTTGGTTGTATGTGGACGGTCCTGCAGAGGCCGCGCGCAAACGCTGACGTTCCGTAAGTCACATTGAAGTTACGGTCTTTTACAGAAGACAGAACGTGGCAAGCCCTAGAAAGATGAAAAAACCCGCACCGTCTGTAATGGTAGTCAGGAATATGCTGGATGCCTGGGCCGGATCTCGTCCGAGCGCACGAAAAATAAGGGGGATAGAGCCTCCGGCCACGGCTCCCAGCAGCATGTCAAACAGCAGCGCACCTCCCATGACCATACCCACTGCGGGCACTTTGGTGAACCACCAGACTGCGAAAAATGCCGTTACGGCCATGGCGAGGCCAGTGACAATCCCGATTTTGCCCTCACGCAGCACAGCCTTCCATGCCTTTTTTTGATCAAAACGGTTAGTTGCCAGCTGGCGGATCATGACGGCAAGTGACTGCTGCCCTGTATTGCCAGCCTGGTTGGCAACCATGGGCATGAGTACGGCAAGCACAGCCATCTGTGCGATGGAACCCTCGAACATGTAGACAACCGATGCGGACAGGGCAGAGTTGACCATATTTATAAAAAGCCAGGGCAGACGGCGGCACACGCTCTCCTGCCATGGCGTGTCAACACTTTCCTCCGGATCTGCCCCCACCATGCCCAACAGATCGGCACTGTCCTCTTCATGGATGATGTCCATGCTGTCATCGTAGGTGACAACGCCGAGGATGTGTTTTTCATTGTCCACCACTGGCAATGCCAGAAAATTATAGTGTGAAAGCAGAGCAGCCACTTCGCGCTGAGCCATGTTGTGCGGGACGCTGATGATATTCTGACCCTCCACGGCGTTTCCTACAATGGTGCCGGGACGTGCCAGCATGAGATCCCGCAGGGAAAGCACACCTATGAGCACATGTTTTTCATCCACCACATAGGCATAATAGGGGCTTTCCTTGTCGGCCATCTCCGCACGGATGTGCGTTATGGCTTCGTCTACAGTGAGACTCTTGTCCAGCAGGATGAGTTCCGTATTCATGACGCCGCCGGCACTATCCGGATCAAAATTGAGCAGACTGCGCAATTCCTCGGAATCTTCGCGGTCCAGTCTGTCCAGCAGAGCGTCACGGTGGTCTTCGTCCAGCTCGTCCAGGACATCGGCTGCGTCGTCGGGAGACATTTCTGCGATAATCTGGGCGGCTACATCTTTGTCCAGATTTTCCAGAACATCCACTGCCGTATATTCGTCCAGTTCGGCCAGGGCTTCAGCCGCTTCTTCTTTGGGCATACGGCTCAAGGTGCTGACCTGTTTTTCCAGCGTGAGATTCTCCAGATGGTCAGCCATATCGGCCGGATGGAGGAAATCCGCGTTCAGCTCACTGGTTTCTTCTATGGCTGCAGCCTGGCCTTGAACAGCAGACATAGTAGCAGCAGGGGGCGTTACATTTTCGTGAGTGGATGTGTCGTGAAGGTCAGCCATGGAATGCTCGCATGCACATCAGTGCCGTCAATGAATTTGCCAGGAGGGAAGGCAGGTCTCAAAAACGCTCTAGTGAAAAAAGCCAAAAACAGCCTGCGGCTTGACGCGGCGGGCTTGTCATCCTACTACTGTGGTCAGTAGCTCCTTGCTTTGGTCGTCTCTCAGTCAATTGTTGCAGGGGCAAACATTCGTTGTGGCAGGTATACTGCCAGAGCTGAATGAGTGTTTTATTAGCATGCACAGGAAGTGGGGACAAGCCTAATGTTTACTCCCTGGACCGCATTTTTTTCTTCCGAAGGCCGGTATTTACTCCAGAAATCCATTGCCCTCGCACTGGAAGAGGATGGTCCGGAATTGACCGCCGAAGGCATTTTTGCTCAAGACGCTGTTATGCACGCTCGCATATGCGCTAAGGAGAATACACTGGTGGTGGGGCTGCCCATCATTGACGAAGTTTTCGCCAGTCTTGGCAGTCCCTTCACATGTGAGGTCCTGGTAGAGGAGGCATCTCCTGTATCAGCCATGACCGAAGTGGCCCGCATAACTGCGCCGGCTGTGCCTATGCTCAAGGCAGAACGTGTTATTCTCAATTTTATTTGCCGACTTTCAGGTATCGCCAACCTTACCGCCAAATACGTTCACGAGCTGGAAGGCACCGGCGTGCGTCTGCTGGACACGCGCAAGACCACGCCATGCCTGCGATGGGTGGAGAAATACGCCGTGCAGGCGGGCGGAGGGCATAATCATCGTAAAAATCTGGCGGAAATGCTCATGCTCAAGGATAACCACATTGATGCCACCGGTTCAATTACCGAGGCAGTGAGGGCCCTCAGAACGCGATACCAGCCATGTCCGCCCATTGAGGTGGAATGTCGCACCGTTGCACATGTGCGTGAGGCAGTGGCTGCCAAGGTCAACCGCATTATGATGGACAATATGGATGGCAGTTTGCTATCTGATGCATTGTCCCTCGTGCCAACCTCTATAGAAACAGAAGTGAGTGGCGGTGTGACTCTTGCCAATATACGAACCTTGGCCTGCACAACTCCGCGAAGGCCAGACTTCATTTCCGTCGGGCGTCTCACCCATTCCGCCGCATCAGCGGATTTCAGCATGTCGCTTGTATCAGCCTAATGCGGACTGCTTGCTGCAAAGGAATCAATACGATGCACAATATTACGGCAGAAATCGCAACTCTGAAACAACAGTTCGGCACACGTCTCTGCATTATGGGGCACCACTATCAGAACAATGCCGTGGTACAGCACTGCGACATTACGGGGGATTCCCTGGAGCTGGCCCGCCGTGTGGCGGAGGTGGTAGCCGAATACATTGTTTTTTGCGGGGTCTCGTTTATGGGTGAATCAGCCGCACTTCTTGCAGGGCCAGGGCAGAGCGTCTATGTGCCCAACCCCAGTGCGGACTGTCTTATGGCACGCATGACTCCGGCCACATTGGTCCGCTGCGTTCTGGAGCAGCTTGCCCAAGCCGGCTTCCCCGCTGTCCCGATTGCCTATGTGAATACCGATGTGGCCCTAAAGTCCGTGGTGGGGGAGTTTGGAGGGGCCGTATGTACCTCAGCCAACGCAAAAACTATGCTACAATGGGCTCTTGACAGGGGGGAGCGCGTATTCTTTTTGCCGGACAGGCATCTGGGTAACAACACAGCAACACAACTGGGTGTTGGTCAGTCAGAGCGCCATGTACTGCGAGTGGGAGCGCGTGGTCTTGTAGATCCGGCCACGCAGCCTCTTGACCGGCGCCTGCTGTTGTGGCCAGGCTGCTGTGCCATCCACGCTCGTTTTGCACCGGAAGACGTAGAGGCGGCGCGTGACACGTATCCTGGCTGTAGGATTATAGCGCACCCAGAATGTCGTGAAGAGGTCATCGCCATGTGTGATGCGGCCGGCTCCACGGCCTATCTCATCAGGGAAGCTATGCGTGTGGCTACAACCGCTCCTGGTACAACACTCGTCATTGGTACGGAAAACAATTTGGTCAGTCGCCTTGCAAGCCGTCACGCGAAGCAATGCCGCATTGTCGCACTAGGACATGCAATCTGCGGGAACATGGCAAAAGTTACAGAAAAAAAACTCTTGCAGACACTTATTGCACTTGCCGATGGCAACGCCACTCCCATGATGCTGGACGAAACGCTCGTTCCGTATGCACGGCTTGCTTTAACCCGTATGCTTGACGCATGCGGCCACTGAGGTTTTGTACTGTGGAATCCTCTCGCCGTTATGTTCCCGTGCTGGTCATCGGATCGGGTGTCGCAGGATGTGCCGTCGCACTTACACTGGCTGACGCCGGTTGTGATGTCTTGTTACTTAATGCTGGGGATACCCTGGCCGACGGCAATTCCGACCTGGCCCAGGGTGGCATCATTTATAAGAGCAATGTACGACCGGGGGCACAGCCTGACGCCCGTGCACTGGAGAAGGATATTCTCACGGCTGGCCATGAGTATAATTATCGCAAGGCGGTGCGATACTTGTGCAAACAGGGGCCCGGCTGCGTGGATGCCATGCTCATAGAACGCGCCAAAGTACCCTTTGACCGCAACAGTGATGGTACGTTTAACCTCACGCGCGAGGGAGGGCACTCTGCCCCGCGCATCTTGCACTGTGCCGACTATTCCGGGCATGCCATCATGCAGGGACTGTCAGCCCAGGTCGAGGCACATCCCCGCATTACCTGCTTACACCGGCGTACGGCCATTGACTTGTTGACAAGCCGACACCATGCCAGGGCATCACAATATCGCTATGAAGTTGAAAATCGCTGTCTCGGCAGCTATGTGCTCAATGATGACACCGGAGAGCCAGAGACTATTCTGGCAGATTGGACGATACTGGCTACTGGAGGTGTGGGGCGCGTCTTCCTGCATTCCACGAATGCTCCGAGCTGCGTGGGAACGGGCATGGCCATGGCCTTCCGTGCAGGTGTTGCCCTGGCCAATATGGAATTTATGCAATTTCACCCGACCGCACTCTACGAGGAGCGCAGTAATCGTCGTTCTCTTATTACGGAAGCCATGCGTGGTGAAGGCGCACGCTTGCTTGACCACAAGGGTCGTGCCTTCATGTGCGACTATGATCCCCGTGGTGATTTGGCTCCACGTGATGTGGTGGCACAGGCCATGATGAACGAAATGTTGCATACCGGTTCCCCATGTCTTTTTCTTGATGCAAGCTGCATGAAGATTGATTTGCCTTCACGTTTCCCCACGGTGTGCCGCAACTGCAGCGAGGCAGGGGTGGACATTGTTCACGACCCAATCCCCGTGGTACCGGCAGCCCATTATTTTTGTGGGGGCATTCTGACTGACCTGCGGGGCCGCACGTCGTTGCACGGTCTGTATGCCATTGGCGAATGTGCCTGCACAGGTCTGCACGGGGCCAATCGTCTGGCCAGTACGTCACTGTTGGAGGCACTGGTCTGGGGTATGGGCTGCGGCACAGACCTGGCACGTCGTATCCGTATGGAGAAAGGCCTTCCTCGTACTCTGGTTGATGCCATCCCTGACTGGCAGCACGAGGGCAACGAAAGGCTGGATGATCCGGCTCTGGTTGCCCAGGACTGGGCCACCATACGCAACACCATGTGGAATTACGTGGGTATTGCCCGCACAGAGGCTCGCTTGCGTCGCGCATTTGAAGATATGCGTGATCTGGTGCGTCATATCCATGATTTCTACAAACGTACACGCATCACGCGGCGACTTGTGCAGCTATTTCATGGTGCCCAGACAGCCTATAGTATTACGCAGGCTGCCTTACGCAACCGTACCGGCATCGGCTGTCACTATCGAGTTGATTGAACAGGATGATCATAAAGGAAATTGTTAATGAAAAGATCTACAGGAATTCTGGCCGTTGTATTCCTTATTTTAGGAGGTGCGGCACTGGGGCTGCACCTGTGGCTGCAGTCAGTGGTGGAAGATCTGGCACGTGATAGCATCGCATCACTCTCCCTTATTCCGGGCGGAGCCCCAGCCAAGGGGACGGTAGAAAATGCACACTTTATTCCGCTGTCACGCACACTGTATCTCACACGAATACATATTACAGACCCTGTTGTACCGGGCCTTGAAAGTTCCATAGAAAGTGTCTCGCTGCGTTTTACCCCACGTTTTCTGCTGACGCTGACGCCCCTGCGCAGCCTTGTGCTTCCCACGCAGGAAGACGTCATGCTACCTGTGGCCGAATATGTACAGGTTGACAACCTGGAATGGAAAATGCCTCGTGAGCGTTGCACACTTAAACAGTATAGGGCAGACAGGGTACACGTCACCGCTGGCATGCTGGCCTCTCTTATTGACGGGCGCAACACAGATACTCTTGATGTCATCTACCATGCCAGTGCGGACAGCCTCCGTGCCAAGGGCCTTAGTATCAAAAGTTTGGATAGGAGCGACTTGAATGAAATCATTCTGGACGAGTCTGTCGTTGTTGGTTGGAAGGGCAGATATATCCATTCTTCTTCGCTTACGGGTCTGCATGGCCTTGCTGGAAAGGAGGAAATCTTTTCTCTGCAGACACTGCAATATGGCGGCATTACATTGCCAGAGCCGGATCTGTTACGACAATTCTGGCAGGAATTTCTCAAGCACGGCGATGATGCCGATGCCCTTTGGACGGCGTGCCGTCCCCTACTTGATAAAATGACTGAAAAGGGGGCGCTTGCGGAAACAGTCCGCATTGGCGCTTTGCACCTGTATGTTAACGGACAGCCGATACGTCTGGACGAAGGCGGTTTTGACTATCCGTCTGTTATGCCAAGGCATATGGCCGGCTTTTTGCGGGGGCTGTCTCTGCCACGTTCTCTGTTCAAAGATTCTGGATTGGCCCTGCCTGATCTCATGCTTGATCTCTCAGGTTCTGTGGAAGTGCTGGACGAGGGTTATGAAAACCACAGTTATGGTTTCAAGGCTTCGGGATTGGCCGAAGTGGAGTGCAGCTTTGCATTGCATGGTAAGGGACAGCTTTTTGACAAGCAGGCGGCCCTCACCCACAGCGTCAGCAATATACGTCTAATGCTGCAGGATAGAGGGGCCATGGCCTGGTTGGGGCGCAATATGGGTGAGAGTCCCGCAGCTGTTGTGACACGGCTGGAACGCGCCCTCAACGAGCTGAAACTGCAGGATACACCGCAGAATCGTCAGATTCAGGCATATCTGCGTACGTTTATACGCTATCCTGGCAGCCTGGAAGTACAGTCCCTTTCTGAAAAGCCTGTCGGCCTGATCCAGTTGCTGGAAACGCTGGTAAATCCAGGAGCCCTGTTTACCCTGCGCGTTACTCCCGGTGCTGTGTCGTTGGAAGATTCCATTCGCGCTCTGCCAGCAGCGAAGTGACAGGCATGCGCGTACTACGGCTCAAACCACACGAAGATCGTCGTCTGCGCGCCGGGCATCTGTGGATATTTGCCAACGAGGTTGACGTGAGGCGGAATCCGCTTACGGATTTCAGCCCCGGCGAGGCAGTCACTGTCTGCGACGCACGGGGGGCATCGCTTGGCAGCGCGTGTGTCAACCCAGCCTCCCTCATCTGCGCTCGCTTGCACAGCCGCACTCCTTGTGCTGAGCTGGATGAAAACCTCTTGAGGCAACGATTGACAGCGGCTTTGCGCTTGCGTGAGCGCCTTTACATCGCCCCATGGTACCGGCTATGCCACGGAGAGGGTGATTTTCTTCCTGGCCTTGTTGTAGATCGGTACGGTGATCACCTCACCGTACAGATTTCAACGGCGGGCATGGATCGCCGCCGACCAGAAATTGAGGCAGTATTACGTGAGGTGCTCAAGCCCGTTTCCATCCTTTGGGATAATGAGCTGCCTGCGCGGACGCTGGAGGGCCTTCCCCTTGGTCGCGTAGTATCAGGCCCGGCACCAGAAATATTGGAGGTGTCGGAAAACAGCTGTCATTTTGCCGTTCCCTGTCTAACGGGGCAGAAGACGGGCTGGTTTTATGACCAGCGTCAAAACAGGGCTGAGCTGGCTCGTTACGCCGCTGACGCTGAGGTGCTGGACGTATTTAGCTATGCAGGGGGCTTTGGGGTGACAGCCGCAGCTTCAGGGGCACGTTCTGTCAGTTTTGTGGACTCTTCGGCACAAGCCCTGAATTTCGCCGCCCGCAATGCTCTAGCCAACGCACCACACTGTATAGCACACACGATATGTGGCGACGCTTTTGCCGTTATGCGGCAGTTGTATAACGAGGGGAGGCGTTTCCAGATTGTCAGTGTGGATCCGCCTGCCTTTATTAAACGCCGTAAAGATGCTGCCAAGGGTCTTGCCGCATATCGCAAGGCTACGGCCCTTGCTGTACGTCTGCTTGTTCCGGGAGGTGTCATCGCGAGCTCTTCCTGTTCGCATCACCTTGAAGCCCAGGCATTGAGGACATGCTTGACGCAAGCCACAGCTGGGCGCAAACTACATGCCCGACTGCTCTTTGCCGGCGGGCAGGGGCCGGACCATCCCATACATGCGGCCATGCCCGAAACATCGTATCTCAAGTGCTTTATTGCTCAACTGGCAGACTAAGCCCAAGGAATAATCATGCTACTCAATAAAGTCCGTTTACTTACCCCAGGCCCTACCCCCTTGCCGGAACGTGTACGCCTTGCACTCGCCAAGGATATGATACATCACCGTAAACGCGTTTTTATGGATATAATGATGCAGGTGCAGGAACGCCTGCGTATACTCTTTGGCACCGCTGATACTGTATTGCCTCTTTCCTGTTCAGGCACTGGTGCCATGACGGCTGCCGTTCACAGCCTTTTTACGCCGGGACAGCGTGTTCTTGTTGTGGAGGGGGGCAAATTTGGCCAGCGCTGGCATGAGATTGCCAGTCAACGTGGGCTGGAAGTGACATCTCTTGCCGTACCATGGGGCAAGGCCGTGGAGCCGCAGGCCGTGGCCGATGCCCTCAAGGCAGATCCTTCCATCAAAGGTGTGCTCATCCAGTATTCTGAAACATCCACTGGTGTGCTTCACCCCGTTAGGGAAGTGGCGAGCATTACCCGCGAAAGTAATGCCCTTTTGGTAGTGGACGGCATATCTGCAGTGGGGCTGGCCCCCTGTCCCATGGATGCGTGGGGTGTAGACTGCCTGCTAACCGGCTCCCAAAAAGGGCTCATGTTGCCCCCTGGTCTCGCTCTGCTGGCGCTTTCACCTCGGGCATGGAAAAGTGCCGAGGCAAACGATTCCGGCTGCTTCTATTTTAACCTGCCAGCTGAAAAGGTCAAACTTGCCAAGGGGCAGACGCTCTTCACAAGTGCCGTCAATCTTATTATTGGCCTCAACGAAAGCCTGGATATGCTGCTGGAAAACGGTCTGGAAGCCGTCTATGTCAAGCAGTGGGCATTGACCATGCTCAACCGGGCTGGCCTGTCTGCTATGGGACTCACTCTCTTTGCGCCGGAGCATTTTGCCTGGGGCATCACCAGCGTACTCCTGCCTGCTGGCGTGGATGGCACGGAAGTGCTGCGTATTGCCATGGAAACATACGGTGTTTGCCTGGCCGGTGGGCAAGACCACCTGAAAGGCAGGCTTGTCCGCGTTGGTCATATGGGGTGGGTTGACTGGGCAGATGCCTTGGCCGGCCTGTACGCTTTGAATCGCAGCATTATAGCGGCAGGT
>CAJOMG010000023.1:24977-29687 GCA_905235595.1 uncultured Desulfovibrio sp.
ATTGTGGTTCACGCGACTATATGGAAACCGCCATGGCAGCGTACCGTATGGCCCTTTCAGGCAAGCCTGGACAAGCCCTGCCTCTCATACACAGCTGATTGCGTCAACGGAAAAGGCGCTAACCCTAAGAGGTCGTTATGGATACTGCGCAGCATCCTCAACATGAAAATGCCATGCCGGAAGTGACATTTTCAACCTTTATTCTTTCTCTTGCATCATCAGCATTGCTGCATCTGGGCGAAGTGCCTAATCCCGATACTGGTCAAACACAAGTCAGCCTGCCTCTGGCCAAGCATACCATTGACGTACTGGAAATGTTACGCATCAAGACAGAGAAAGGCCTTGATGCACAGGAACGCGCCATGCTGGAAAGTATCCTCTACGAATTGCGCATGAAGTATGTCATGCACTGCGACCAGGCGAGCCCTATTTCTCATGGGGCAAAAGACAATAAGGCATAACTTGGAGGAAATTGGCGTGAAGACCATCAATGTGGGGCTGGTGGGCATAACTGGATACGCGGGCATGGAGCTGACGCGACTCCTGGCAGGGCATCCTTGCATGCGTCTATGCATGGCTTGTTCACGGGCCGAGGCTGGTAAACGACTTGGGGAATATTACCCCTTTTTGAATCACATGCCGGGAGCAGATGTAGTAATCAGTGTCTTTGACCCTCAGGAGGCAGCTCGACAGTGCGAACTCGTATTTCTGGCCGTTCCGGCTGGCACGGCCATGGACATGGCCGACCCGCTGCTGCGGGCCGGAGTGAAAGTGGTGGATTTTTCGGCAGACTTTCGTCTGCGAGATCCAGACATTTATGCCCAGTGGTACAAACGTGACCACATCTGTCCTGAATTGCTGCACAAAGCTGTATATGGTCTGCCTGAACGGTATGCTGATGCGATTGCCAAGGCACAACTTGTTGCCAACCCTGGTTGTTATCCCACATCGGTCATTCTTGGGCTTGCTGCAGCGCTTAAACATGATTTCATTCAAACCATAGACATCGTGGTGGATGCAAAATCCGGGGCAACGGGTGCAGGACGCAAGGCTAGTGTGCCCACACTTTTCTGTGAAGTGTCAGACAACTTCCGAGCCTATGGTCTGCCTACACATCGCCATACGCCAGAGATTGAGCAGGAGCTTTCATCCCTGGTCGGGCATGATGTGCTCCTTTCTTTTAACACACATCTTTTGCCTACTAACAGGGGTATTCTTTCCACAATCTATACCAAACTTAAGCACCCTGAAACCACGCTGGACGAAGTGCATGCTGCCTATGTGAGCACATGGAATAACAGTCAGTGGGTTCGTGTGCTACCCAAAGGGGCGCTACCCGAAACGCGTTTTGTACGCGGCAGCATGTTCTGTGACATTGGTCTGGTGGTAGACTCCCGTACGGGTAGACTGATCATCCTCTCGGCTATTGACAACCTTTGCAGAGGAGCATCAGGCCAGGCACTGGCTAATGCCAACCTGATGTGCGGCTTGTCTGTGGAGACCGGCCTCACGGCTCTGGCGCCACTGGCCTGACCTGGCGTGAGTGTTTGAGGAAGGGTGTTCCCGCACTGCTGTTTGATGGCGTTGCTGCAGCATCCCGCCTTATGAGCATATGCGTCGGAGGATTTCATGCAACCACTAACAATCTATCGAGATCCAATACTCTGCCGCAACCTGCTCGAACGTCTCAACGTTGCGCTGAATGGCCACAGTATGCGTTTTATGGAAGTATGCGGCACACATACTGTGGCAATCTTCCAGAGTGGTTTGCGTACGCTGCTGCCTAAAGAAGTCACACACCTCTCCGGTCCCGGTTGTCCCGTCTGTGTGACCCATGATGCGGAGGTGGCAGCTTTTCTCGATCTGGCCGGGCGTGATGGCATCATTATTGCCACGTTCGGCGATTTGATGCGTGTGCCGGGGCCGAGTGGACGCAGCCTTAAACACGCCAAGGCAGAGGGCGCACGGATAGAGCTGGTCTATTCTCCCTTGGATGCACTTCGGCTTGCTACGGAAAATCCCGGAGATACCGTGGTGTTTCTGGGTATTGGTTTCGAAACTACGGCCCCCACGGTTGCCGCCACGCTGCTTACTGCACAGCAGCAGAGACTTGACAATTTTTGTGTATTCTCACTGCATAAGCTCGTTCCCCCGGTCTTGCGTTCCTTGCTGGACAGTGCTGAAAGTGCCATTGACGCCTTTCTGTTGCCAGGACATGTTTCCACCATTCTCGGGCTTGGGCCGTATGCTTTTCTGGCGCAGGAATACCATGTTCCCGGCGTGGTAGGAGGGTTCGAACCAGTGGATATTCTGCTGGCTCTTTGCCTTATGTCCGAGCAGTTGCGCGATCATGCACCTGCCGTTGTCAACGCCTATCCTCGCGCTGTGGATAATGCGGGCAATCCACGGGCTCGTGCGCTGCTTGAGCAGTTCTTTGAACCAAGCGATGCTCTGTGGCGCGGCATTGGCCGTATTCCTGAGAGTGGCTTGGCCTTGCGTCCGGAATATGAGCAGCTGGACGCCGTGCGTCGGTTGGGTCTTTGCCTTCCCGATGTCCCACCACTGCCTGGCTGCCGCTGTGGGGATGTGCTCAAAGGGCGCATTACCCCGCAAGCATGCCCGCTTTTCAGGAAGAGATGTACGCCGGCCACGCCCGTGGGTCCCTGCATGGTTTCCACAGAGGGCAGTTGTGCTGCCTATTACAAATATGCGGAGCAATAATGGACGCATATCTTCTTCTTGATGCTGGCAGTGGTGGCAGGGCCTCACAGCGCTTAGTCAACCAGTGTTTTTTGCGCCACTTTGCCAACCCTCTCTTGGAACGGCTGGATGATGCAGCTATGCTAGCTGATCTCACAGGTCCGCTGGCCATGAGTACAGATTCCTACACGGTGACGCCGTTGTTTTTTGCCGGCGGCAGCATTGGTACTTTGGCAGTGCATGGTACTGTCAACGATGTGTCCATGCTGGGGGCGCGACCGCGCTATCTCTCTTGCGGATTCATTCTGGAGGAAGGCCTGCCGCTTCCGACACTGGAACGCATTGTGGCAGACATGGCAGAAGCCGCACGCAACGCGAATGTGTGTATTGTTACAGGTGATACCAAGGTGGTGCCACGTGGTGCGTGTGACAAGGTTTTTATCAACACCACGGGCATAGGTGGAATTTTTGCTACACCTGTGCCTTCAGGGCATAATGCCAGACCCGGTGATGCTGTGCTTATCAGCGGAGCCATGGGCGACCACGGCCTCACCATCATGGGCAGCCGGGAAGGGCTTTCCTTTCTTACCGATGTTGCCTCAGACTCAGCCCCTCTCAACCGTATGATTGAAGATGTTTTCACTGCGGCAGGTGAGGTGCATGTGCTGCGAGACCCCACGCGTGGCGGTCTGGCTACCACGCTCAACGAAATCGCCGAGCAGTCGCAGGTGCATATTGAGCTGGACGAGGCATGCGTACCTGTGCATGAAGCCGTACGCAACGGCTGTTCTTTCCTTGGCTTGGATCCTCTCTATCTTGCCAACGAAGGCAAGTGTATCTGCATACTGCCTGAGGAGAAAGCCGATGCCGCTCTTGCTGCCATGCGCAGTTCTCCCTACGGTAAGGAAGCCGCTCGCGTAGGCACGGTGTTTGAAGGACGCGCGCAGGTGACGTTACGCACGCCCATCGGTGGTCACCGTCTGCTGGGTATGCTGGAAGGTTCGCAACTACCCCGCATTTGCTAACAGTTTACATCTTGATAAAGCTATAAACACCAGGCAAAAACTGAAACGCTTTCTATAGCTGTTAAAATTTGTAAATAAAACTCACATTCACAATGTTGTATTACGACGGCGCACCCTTGACATAACGGGCCATATCCGAGCTGTTGGTGCCTTGATAGTAATTAACATGTAGAGTGTGCGTCAGCTCGTCGAAAATGCTTTTCTGAATCTGAAGCGATGGCGTGGAATTGCAACTAGATACGCCAACACGCTTGCATCGTTTGTAGCTGCTGTTCAAATCCGTTGTATAGCCATTTGGTTCAGCATCTTGGCGTAACTCGTGTAGACACTATCTAGATTTTTATCAAATTTCTCCGTGTTACGGCTAGGCTGCGTGCCAGGCGCATTGTAAAGCGTCTCCACCACCCGGCACCATGTTGCACAACGCGAACCGGCTGCCGCAGGAACCGCGCGCGGTTTCCCGCCCTACGGCAGCGCGTCCCTGACAACGGTAAGGGAACCACGACCACGTCGGATACGGAGCTGCCGCCCTCCCGGCGCGGCATTGCGTCCCCCGCCTTACAGGATATCCTGCGCGTCCAGCATGACCTCGTTGCCCATGCGGCGTGCCGCCTCCCCGCTCAGGTTCTCGGCGTAGGCCTCAACGGCGTCCATGATAGTGTCAATCACGGCGTTCACCGTTTCGGTCTGCGGCGCGGCCCCGAGGACATTGGCGAGATTGTCAAGAAGTTTGCGGATGCCGCCCCTCTTGACGTCCTTGCCGAGCATGTCCGCCAGATTGCCCAGCCCGGCACGACGCAGGTCGCGCTGCGCGGCTTCCGTGGCGCGCAGAATGGCGTCCGGGGTGTTTTCCTTGCGGTTGCCTTCGTTCTGGCCCATGCGGGTGAAGACCGTGGCGAGCGAGAGGCAGTGCTTGATGGATTCGCGCGTGTCGCCCTTCCGCTTTTGCCGCGTCTGCATGCCCGGTACGCGGGATTGTTCCTCC